>JAOZSO010000262.1:0-5314 GCA_029939655.1 Desulfobacterales bacterium | reverse complement strand
CACCCTCAGACGCCTTGACTCTGAAGCCCTCCGGCTTTTGTAATACTGGGGTGGACAGAGCTTGTCGCCGACCCGGGTGTGTGCTACGATGAAACAATCATCCTATTGATCTGTCCGGGGTGATACTACTTGAATTTTAAGGAGATAAATATTCCATGTCTGATAAAATCCAGATGAAAACACCATTGGTTGAGATCGACGGAGACGAGATGACCAGGGTTCTGTGGCCCATGGTGAAGGAGAAACTGCTCGCCCCCTATATCGATCTGAAAACCGAGTACTTCGATCTAGGGCTCAAGCACCGTGACGATACCAATGATCAGGTCACAATTGACGCTGCTGAAGCGATCATGAAGTTCGGTGTCGGCGTGAAGTGCGCCACGATTACACCCAATGAACCCCGTGTTGCAGAGTACAGTCTGAAGAAGCAATGGAAAAGCCCCAACGGTACAATCCGAGCGATGCTGGACGGTACTGTTTTTCGCAAACCTATTATGCTCAATAATATCATTCCAGTGGTTCGCACGTGGGCCAAGCCGATTATTGTCGGAAGACACGCATATGGAGATGTCTACAGGAACGCCGAGATTAGAGCACCCGGACCGGGCAAAGCGGAAATCGTATTTACCGGCGAGGACGGTGCGGAAATACGTGAGACCATCTTCGAGCTAAAGGGAGCCGGAATTCTGCAGGGTATTCATAACACCGACGCCTCCATCCAAGCCTTTGCACGCGCTTGCTTCGAGTACTCCCTGGATCAGCATGTCGATTGTTGGTTCTCTACAAAAGACACCATCTCCAAGACATACGATCAGCATTTCAAAATTCTCTTTGAAACAATTTTCGAAGAAGAGTACAAAGCCAAATTTGATAAAACCGGTATCGAATTCTTCTACACCTTGATCGACGACGCAGTAGCCAGGGTTATGAAGTCGGACGGTGGTTTCCTGTGGGCCTGTAAGAATTACGATGGCGACGTCATGAGTGACATGGTCGCATCCGCATTCGGTTCACTGGCCATGATGAGCTCCGTGCTCGTATCTCCAAAAGGCTGGTTCGAGTACGAAGCGGCCCACGGAACCGTTCAAAAACACTACTATAAACACAGAGCGGGTGAGCGCACTTCAACCAACTCCGTTGCTCTCATTTTTGCTTGGTCAGGGGCCCTTCGCAAGCGGGGTGAGTTGGACGATATCGCCGCTCTCATTAAATTCGCCGATTACCTTGAAAAGACGGTTGTCGAAACCATCGAAGGTGGTTACATGACCGGTGATTTGGCCCGAATCTGCAAACCCAAGGCTGTACAAGTAATGGATTCATTTGCTTTCCTCGACAAAATCGGTGAGAATTTGGCTATAACCTAAATTGAGCATAGGGAATGAATGTTCATGGCTGTGGGCGCTAAGGGTTCGCTCAAAAATAACTTAACAGAGTTAGCGCTCAGATTTGGTCCAGGTTTGGCTGATTCGAGAGAGCAAAACCACAGGAATAGCAAGCTATTTCGCGGATTTTGCGAGTGAGACATCGACCAAAGATGGGCTGAAGCTGAGATGCCAAAATGTGAAGTTATTTTTTCGCGAACCCTAAGGACCGGGAGGAGCAAGACGTGAGCCGACTGGCGGCCGTTCAATCCCCACCACGATCAATATCCAAGGACTTAACCCTCGGTCTGATTCTGATAGTATTGATCGTCTCTTCCATCGCCCTTTTGACCGCCTATTATGTCTCCCAGAAGAAAGCCACTACTGAGTTGCAAGCCAAAGCCGATGAGTATGTGGCCTTTATCAAGGACACGTTGGTGCCACCGCTGTGGAACTACGATTTTGAAACAATTAATGCGGTTTGCCGTACCTATCTGCAAAACGACCTCATCACCGGTATCCAAGTCAGCGATCGACGTGGTCAGCTTAACATCTCCATGGTCAAGGAGGATGCACCGGCTTCGTTTATACGCACCGTGGAACTCACCCGCTTAGATATTCCCATCGGCCGAGTGGCTATTTCAATGACCCACGGTTACCAGTCCCGGTTCAACAGGCAACTTTTTGGAACGTTTACCTTTACCATTTTAATTAATTTGGCGACCTTGGCCGTGTTGACCGGCCTCATGCTGCGGATGTCTCTTAAACGCCCCCTGGATCGTCTCAACAAGGTGGTGGACTCCTATGCCGCCGGTGAATATCGCAGTTTCGGCCAAGAGGTACGCTATGCCGAGTTTCAGCCCCTGGTGAATACCCTCGATCAAATGGGTCAGGAGATCCGTAAGCAGCTCTCAACCACCCAAAAAGCCGAAAAAAAATACCGCAGCATATTTGAAAACGCCATCGAAGGCATCTATCAATCAACCCCGGAAGGACGCGTCATCAGCGCCAACCCCGCCTTTGCCCGCATCCTTGGTTACGAATCGCCTGCACAACTGATGGCACAAATCACCGATATCGGATCACAACATTGGGTCGATGTACAGGACCGGCAGCGTCTATTGCAGCACATCTTAACCAATGAGGCCTTGACCTCCTTTGAGGCGCGCCTGGTGCGCAAAGATGGCCGCATCATTTGGGTATTGATCAACGGCCGGCCCGTACGCGACGATAGGGGCAAATTGCTCCATATGGAAGGTATGGTGCAGGATATCACCCATCGCAAAGAGGCCGAGACTGAAAAATTGCGCTTGGAAACCACGTTACGCCAGACCCAGAAAATGGAGGCCATCGGTACCCTCGCCGGGGGGATCGCACACGATTTCAATAACATGCTAGGCGTGATTATCGGTTGCAGCGAATTGGCCATGGAAAATATTCCAGCGGCAAGCGTCACCCGCACCGACCTGGAAAAGGTTCTGGATGCCGGTCTGCGCGCCAAAGCCCTTGTGCGCCAGATTCTCACGTTCAGCCGCCAAAGCGAAAGCGAATTGAAACCCCTGCTTTTACCCCCCTTCATCAAGGAGGTTGTCAAGTTTCTCAAGGCAACCCTGCCGGCGTCGGTGGATATCAGCCTCACCATAGCGGGTAGCAGTGATGTGGTCCTGGCCGATCCGATACAAATGCAGCAGGTATTGATGAATCTATGCACCAACGCGGCCCACGCCATGCAACCGGATGGGGGGGCAATTGAGGTCACCCTGGCGGATGTCTCCGTTGATCCCCAGGAACATGTAGATCTGGAGGAATCCTCCCCGGGTGCATATATTGCCTTATCCGTAAAAGATACCGGTCATGGAATTGCCCCGGGAAATCTCCATCGCATCTTCGATCCTTTTTTTACCACCAAGGAAGTGGGATCGGGAACGGGATTGGGTCTGTCGGTGGTCCACGGCATCGTTAAGACCCATGGTGGTCAGGTAAACGTGCAAAGCACGGAAGGCCGGGGCACCACCATTCAGGTGTTGCTACCGAGCTTGGACCACCCTGAAATCGATACCACCACCGAATTGACGGTAACCCCTCCCGAAGGCCATGAAAAGATATTACTGGTGGAAGATGAGCCGGTCCTGGCCGATATTATTCAACGGATCCTGACCGGATTAGGTTATAAGGTGAAGCTTTTTACCCACAGTCCACATGCGATTGATTATTTCAATAACCATTCCAAAAGTTTCGATCTAGCCTTGTTGGACCACAATATGCCGGAAATCAATGGAATTCAAGTCGGCATGCAATTGCACCAAAAGTGCCCCACCCTGCGCATGATTCTCTATACCGGCTTTCACCGGGAAGGGTTGCGTCGCCAGGCCTCACAAGCGAACATTACGAAAATCATCAGCAAGCCGTTGAACCGGCTGGAACTCGCCATCGCAATTCGAAAGGTGCTTGATGCAAAACAATGAACCCACTCCTCTCTCCACGGCCCAAGCTCGGGTCCTGGTCGTCGATGACGACGAGGGCATGTGCTACACCCTCACCCGCATGGCCCAGGAAGAGGGCTATTATACGGATCAGGCACATAATCTGAAGAAAGGATTAAGCTTGGCCCTATCGGGAAAATTTGACGTGCTCTTTCTCGATGTACGCATGCCGGACGGTAGCGGCCTCGATATCGTTCCTCGGCTACAGTCCATGTCCAACCCACCGGAAATTATCATTATCACGGGTTATAGCGATCAGGGCGGTGCCAAGACGGCCGTAAAAAGTGGCGTGTGGGACTATGTTGAAAAACCAGCACGGATTGATGCCCTGAAATTGTCTTTAAAACGAGCTCTTCAATATCGCCGACAGAAAAAAACGTTGGACGATCCCCAGACGATGGATCGCAGTGGCATCCTCGGCCAAAGCTCCAAGCTCGGCATGTGCCTGGTACTCATGTCTCATGCTGCACGGAATCAAGCCAACGTATTGATCGGCGGTGAAACCGGCACCGGCAAGGAATTGTTCGCGCGCGCGATTCACAACAACAGTGACCGCGCCAAGCAGCCTTTTGTGGTTGTCGATTGCGCCGCGCTGCCTCAGAATCTGGCCGAAAGCATCATTTTCGGTCATGCCCGGGGCGCTTTTACCGGGGCGGAAAAACCTCACCATGGGTTAGTCAAGCAGGCCGATGGCGGGACGCTCTTCTTAGATGAGGTGGGCGAATTGGCGCCTGCATTGCAAAAAACTTTCTTGCGGGTATTACAGGAAAAAAAGTGCCTGCCCGTGGGGGGGGAAGAAGAAGTCACAAGTAACTTTCGGTTGGTATCCGCCACCAACCGCGACTTGGAATACGAAGTCGACCAGGGCCGTTTCCGCCAGGATCTGCTCTACCGTTTGCGTACGATAACGATCGAAATTCCGCCGTTACGCCAGCGCCGAAAAGATATTCGAGATATCGTGGAACACCACACGGCTGAATTTTGCCGCGACTCCGGGATTGCCTTGAAATCACCATCGTCTGAATTTCTGGAAGTTCTAGAACGCTACGACTGGCCGGGTAACGTACGCGAATTGATCAATGCCGTTGAAAGCGCTCTATCCATAGAACCCGGTTCTCCCACCCTCTACCCGAAACATATCCCTGAACACATTCGGACACAAATAATCACAAATGCATCAATCCATTCTGATACACCCCATGACAACTGGAACATCCTGTCGGTCAATTTTCCCGAAGAACTTCCCACCTTGAAAAGCTATCGCGCAGGAATCATTGAAACCGCCGAAATAAAGTATTTGAACGAGTTGATGAATTTTTGTGCGGGGGATGTCGATCAGGCCTGCCACGTATCAGGTCTCAAACGTGCCCGTCTCTATCAACTGCTGAAGAAATATGATATCGCTATAGGCAGCGAATCCTGAGATATGCCAGAGATCTGCAATTGTTCCTTGATACCCTTCTATCCCCT
>JAOZSO010000261.1:0-5334 GCA_029939655.1 Desulfobacterales bacterium | reverse complement strand
GTTCAAAGGTACCGGATACACAGCAGCAATTCAACCACTGAACGACTGCTCCAGCCAGATCCTTCACATAGAGCAGGGAAAAGCGGGCATTGCCGGAACCGAGTACCGGTGCGATGCCCTTTGCCATCCATTTAAAGACCGGTAGCAATTCCCGATCGCCCGGACCATATACGGCACACGGGCGATAAATGGTCCAGGGTAGTCGGTCTGATTTTTCAACCAGCACCTTTTCCCCCAACCTTTTACTGGCAGCATAGTGCGACAGGTGCGGTTCCCGGGCTGCCAGTGATGATATCAACAGAAAACGCGGTGCTGGTTTTTGGGCGGCCGCCGAATGGGCCAGGCGCGCCAGACCGTCGGAATTGACCCGATTAAATTGCTCACGCGTAGCACCGCGTACCGCACCAGCACAATGTACCACAGCCGTTGCCCCCTCAACTAAACGGCGCAGACTATCCAGATCTGCAAGGTCACCTTCAATCCATTTAACAGCCAGATCGGCCGGCCGTTTCCAGGTTGATGCCGGGCGGATCAAAGCCTGAATTCTGCACCCCGTGGTTGCCAGCTGTTTTGCTAATTCCACACCGACAAAACCCGTCGCTCCTGTCAATGCAATCACTTCAGACATGTGATTTTCCCGATAGCATCATTTGACTTAGATTTGAACATCAAGAGCGACATTTATAGCTAAATTTGGCAAACACGATTCCTCTACTGATCAGCCTGACGGTTTGATCTGTTTGTAAATGATTGCTTATATGTTTTTATGGTAATAAATGCAAGGCTAGACGGCCCGCCGACGGAGCGTCGCATCGTAAAGATCCTCCGTGGGGCCGCTGGAGCGCTCAGCAGCGATTCGTTCAAGATACCCTTTCTGCGCTCCCGAGCGAGATAGTTTTCCAGATGTCGTTCTATGTAAGGTGTTTCGGGGTACCAACTCTATCAGGCAGTCAATGCCGAACTCCTCTCGGATTTGGCAGTGTATTCGCTCCCGCAAGTCGGCGCGTTTGTTTTCGTCGGATTCACGGCACTCGACCATCATAACGGCCCGTTCTTCTCCATTGGCATCGGTTATCGAGAAGGACGATGTGTCTCCGGTGCGTACCTCGTCCTGTTGCTCTGCCAGATATTCAAGGTCCTGGGGCCAGATATTGCGACCGTTGAGAATAATCAGGTCTTTTTCACGGCCTGTAATCACGATGCTTTTGCCAACCTGATACGCCAGGTCTCCTGTATTTAACCAGCCATCGGGGGACAAAACTTCGCGGGTGGCAATGAGATCCCCAAAATAACCGGACATGACACTGGGGCCGCGAACATAAAGAGTGCCACAATGCCGTTCAGGTAAAACCTCTCCCTGCTCATTTCTTATTTCCACTTCATACCCGGGCAGTGGTGCACCGCAGTTGGTAAAGCTGGTTGAGCGTACGGTTTTTCTGTCCTGGGAAGGATGCAGCGGTATGGCCCTTTGCTCTGTTGCCAGTGTGTCGGTATCCACATGGTCGACATCAATTCCCTGACCGAGAGATGAAAAAGTTACCGCAAGAGAGCACTCAGCCATTCCATAGCACGGTATAAACGAATGTCGATCAAAGCCGCTGGGGGCCAGAAGGTCGGCAAATTTGTCGAGTGGTTCGGTACGAATCGGCTCTGCCCCGACACCTGCAACCCGCCAGGAGCTGAGGTCGAAATTTTGAACTTCTTTTTCACGCACGCGTCTGGCAGCCAATTCGTATCCGAACGGCGGGCTGACGGAAACAGTGGCTTTGTTTTGTGACATCAATGTCAGCCAAAGCCGGGGGCGCATGGCAAAATCCCGGGTACTCAGGTAGTCCACCGACACCTGGGCCGCCATGGGGGCCAGTACGAGGCCGACGAGACCCATATCGTGATAATAGGGAAGCCAGGATACTGCACGATCTTCCGATCGAACATGAATACCATGTTTAACAATGGCAAACAGGTTGTTCAACACAGCTTTCTGGGTGATCATTACACCTCGCGGAAAGCGGGTGCTGCCGGACGTGTATTGCAGGTATGCTATCTCATTGGGTTCCGAGGGTCGCAAATGGGTACTGGATTCCGGAAGGTCATAAAACTCCTGCGGACTGCCAAGAAAGCGCATTTTCAGATCCTGGGCGGCTTCCTTCAAATAAGGAAGAAAGCCCTTGGGCGCCATGCCGATATCGGCCTGACAGATAGAGAGGAGCCTCCGTAATTGCGAAACGTATGCCTTGCGTCCACCCAGATGGACGGAAGCCGGCAGCGGTACGGGTATTAATCCGGCGTATTGGCAGGCATAAAAGAATCGCATGAAATCAGGGTCGGTATCAGCCACGATCGCCACCCGCGAGCCGCGGCTTGCCCCCAGATCAATCAGGCGGCGTGCCAAGGCCTGCGCATCTCTTCTCAGTTCTGCGTAGGGCAGCTTGGCATATAATTTTACTCCTCTGGTATAGTAGTTATAGCCTGTTTTTCCCAGAGCTGCATAATCGAGCGCTTCCGCTAGCGTAGAAAAATCAGCAATCCGTAACGGCAAACCACTTGCTGCAGGTGTAGCATCCATAGCAACTATAGCCTCCTATATGCAATCAAGTTTGTGACGCGTCCTTCCATCACCGAAAGCACCCCGCCAACCGATCGCCTTAGATCAACCCTGATCTATTGTGTTTTTGTTTGTTAATTCCAAGTCATATACAAAGATGGCTTTTACATGATTTAGATACAAATGTCAAATGCTGGTTAAATTAATCATAAATACCGAAGAAATCAAGTTTGTTTTTCAATAATAATTTTTTGCACCAATTTCCAGTCGTTGACCGAATCGACATCCACAGCGGCTTCAGCAAAAGGCATGATAACGGAACCCGCTTTAAATCCAAGGCGCTGCGATATGCTATCCAAGGCTTGATCCAGTGACAACCTCCCCATCAGGTAACGTAAAACCGCTACCCAACCCAATTTTTGAATCATACGCAACGGTTTTTTGCGCTCGGACTCTACCTGCCGCCAGAAATCTGCTGCCAGGCGTGCGCCCGGGGTCAGGAAAGCGAACAGGTTGCACCCGCAGTATCTACCATCCTGCAGACGCGTGGCGGTTCTACGGGTTTCAGGGTAGGCTTTCATCACATTTTCATACCGGGCAACGCCGACAACCACATCGCATCCCGTGGCCCTTGCCTCGCTGCAAAAATAGTCTACCATCCGTGCGTTCAACATGGCGTGATCCGCAGTCGTCAATAAAACCGGAATGTCTTTCGGCAGGGTTTGTAAAACATGATAGGCACTTGAACTAGGCGTCTTCCGGTTTTCAAACCAGGCAACTTCCCCCGCTGCAATCATGTTTCGGAGGTCAGAGTCCCGGTCTACAATGGTTTTAGGTGGTCCGCACAAAATCCTCTCATTAATTTCCCGGGAAGCATCCAGAGCATTTAAAACGCGAAAAACCATCGGGATGCCGCCAATCGGTGCCAGGGATTTACACGGGACTCCGGCTGCTTTGGCAACTGGATCATCGGGGCCGCGGTCGGCGGCCAGAACCAGGGATGTAAATTTATCTTGGTTTTGAATCATTGTGTCATTTGTTTGCTATAAATTCGGTATGTTTTATAGGCCCGGCCGCCAAAGGATTCAATCATGGAACGCATTCCCATGTTGTCCTCCAGGATCCAGGAGAGCTCCACTTCTTTTATGCCGCGATTAATGCCATGTTGTTGGGTGCTGCTGATTAAGCCGAATGCAAGGGCTGCCCCCATGAGGCTGCCGTGAAAACGGCAACGAACACCCATTAGGGGAATTCGTGCTGATTTCGGGTATGTTACTTTAAGCCGCCATAATAGTTTA
This sequence comes from Desulfobacterales bacterium, assembly GCA_029939655.1. GTDB lineage: Bacteria > Desulfobacterota > Desulfobacteria > Desulfobacterales > B30-G6 > B30-G6. Next base: position 1,491 of record JAOZSO010000261.1, on the reverse strand, counting down.
AGCCAGCCAAAGGGTAAAAGTCTGCCGTTTAGATCCCGTATGACTTCATTCAGGTTCGGCAGAACAACAATAAAGGCGGCCGGGTTTCCATCTACTTCGGCGATTTTCACAAATTCTTCGTCGGCCAGTAATTTTAAATCTTTACCCAGGTGATCGAACTCCTTATTCGTGAAAGGGACATAGCTCCAGTTCTGTGACCAGGCATCATTGAAAATATCCCTAATTATCTGTAACTCATCAGAAAATTTTGATATATTCAGTTTCCTGATGTGAATTCGGTCCTTGGACCTTGCCATAATGGATTTAGCCGCCGCCGTCATCTCAACATTCGATTTTATGATATAAGCCAGCAGGTCTTTTTCCTTGTGGTAGCCGTTTTCTTCAATTTTATCGCCGTAATAGGGGCACGCATGGCCCATCATCATAGACGGTGGGGTGTCAAAACCATCCACCAGCAATCCCAGTTCCTGATTGATGGACAGGTTAAAAGGGCCGTAGATCCGTTGCATTCCCTGGTTGCGCAACCATGTTTCCGCCGTGCTCAACAAGGTGCGGAAGAGCCGGTTATTATTTTCTGCTTCCAGCATCCCGAAAAACCCGGTGGCATCCTGATAACGGTCTATGTGCAACTGGTCGATTTGAGCGCTGATCCGGCCTGCCGGTTTACCGTTCCGATAGGCTACCCATGAACAAAATTTTGCATGTTCAAAATAGGGGTTTTTGGAAGAAAGATGCATACGTCGTTCAAGCAGCAGGGGCGGAACCCACATGGGGTCGTTGACATAAAGCGACCAGGGAAGGCGAATAAAATCATTTAAGGTGTTACGGCTCTCCACCTTCACGACTCTTATTGCCTCGTCGGATTGTCCGGATTGACGGTCCGATGGCTGCTTCGTAAGGTTCATGCAACTGTCCTCAGCTTGATTCAATGGGGGCGTGTCGCGCCCAAATAAAGATTCGGGGCATGATACACGGGCAGTATAACGAGGTCAATATTAAAAATGCACGTTGATATTATGAGGTTTTTTAGATATTAACTAATTATTAACAATGAACTCTTTACAAAAAAATATAATTTTGTATTGTAAAGAGTTTTCGGGTAACGTGTAATTTATTAACTCAACTTTCGGGGTTCAGCGAACGCGAAATGAATAATCCCTTGGCGCTTTGCGAACTCGCCGCAAGGACTCCTAACATCAGCGCTGGCCATATGGTTAAGCAGGCATGGCTTCAAAATGACCGGGTTTTCATATTGGATTTTCATTGTCATGCGCTGATGTAAGGATCCCTAAGCGCCTCAAACAGCACAAATCGCCATTGGATCACCCATTTCGCTCTATCTATGGTGAAAGCAGAAAGTTGAGTTATTAAGTATAGAAAACTTGGTTCTCTGGGCCAGGTCAGAGATAATTGGCTATGCCGATGTCAATAATGGCTAAAATTCGAAGCACGAAATTCGAAATGCTAAACAATATCCAATGACCCAAATTC
>JAOZSO010000260.1:0-5342 GCA_029939655.1 Desulfobacterales bacterium | reverse complement strand
GAATATAAAACTGTAACAAAACAGTTGCCATTGTAACAAAGCATGTTACTGTATGGCATATGATCAAAAGCTTTAGGCACAAAGGGCTCAGTGAATTATTTGAATCCGGACGAACACGTCGGGTGCGCCAGGATTTACAATCACGTTGCCTCAGGCGCTGCGGATTGATCTTGAACAATATCATTGAGGTTAACCATGAAAGAATACCTTGCAAAACAACCCTTAAAGCGGCAACCGACTCACCCGGGAGAAATTTTGCGTGAAGATGTACTTCCCGAACTTGGAATTTCTGTGAGTGAAGCTGCACGAAGATTAGGCATTTCAAGACAGCAGCTGCACCGTGTACTGGCCGGCACCCATCCTATCACAACTGAGATGGCACTTAGAATAGGCAAGTTTGCCGGAAACGGACCAGGTCTTTGGTTACGTATGCAGCAAGCACACGATTTGTGGCATGCCGAGCAGCGGATGAAAGATGAAATATCGAATATTGAGACAGTCGCATCAGTCTGATTAGCAAACCAAACCTTCGATTCACCACATTTTTATACGTTGAAGATTACACCAATCACGGCGACCCTCCTAATGAAAGAATATGTAACAGAGCATATTTATCAAAGCGATATCAATCAGTTGACATAACCCAACATTCAAAACAAAGGAGACTTAATGTTTAAGCAAAGCGAAAAAGCTAAAAAAGACCTTAACAAAAAAGTGGAAAATGATTCAACAAAAAAACCCATAGAGGTTTCAAGTACGGCTGTTGATGGATCGAATTTCTCACGCGACACACTAACTTCATCAAAAAGCAAAAATACGATTATTGGTGAGAAGATTTCTATTGAGGGCAACATTCGTTCCGAAGAAAATTTGACTATTGAAGGATTTATGAAAGGTAATGTTAAGATTGAGAAGCATAGTTTTGGCGTAGGTTCCAAAGGACGGTTTGAGGGAGAAATTCGCGCTAACAATGTGCTAATCAGCGGTCTATTGCATGGTAAAGTCAACGCTACTGGAAAGGTAGAAATCACCAAAAATGCCGACTTCTATGGCGCTATCAAAGCAGATAGCATCGCAATAGAAGAAGGGGCTTTCTTCAAGGGCGAAATTGAATTGGGCCGGGATCCTCATAAAAAAGATGATTCTTTCGGTAAACAGATGAAAGAAACGGGGCATAGAGAAAAACAGGTATCAAGCCTTCAATCAGTTGAAGCCGTCAAGGAAAATTGATTTTTGGACGCAATTATCGACATACCGCCAATTAACGCTCATCTTGAATCCGAGACCATCGCGTATACAAGTAAAATTCTTCAACAACTTGCCAACAGACTCGAGAAACAGCGGAGGGCTTTGGTACTTGATGTGGGGACAGTTTGCAATGAAAATATTAATTTTTTCGCCCAGCGAGCGAAGAAGCTCTTTGTATGTGATATCTTTGCACACATGAATCGGTATCAGAGCAGCGGACTGAAAACAAAAAGTGTTTGGCGTCACTTGGATTATGCACCAAACAGTTTTGACGTGATCAATTTATGGAATCTTGTGGAGCACCTTAACGATAATGATGCCAAAAGGCTGACGGAAATTTGCTCCAAAATTGTTAAAAAAAAAGGTCTGCTATTTGTCATTGAAAATGACGTTTCTGCACAGGCGGTGAGTTCTTTTGTCATTGGAGAGAATTTTCAAATTTCGCTGCGCCCGCAAACCCACCTCGATTTTCCTTGGTACTGCCGTCATAATAGAGCGGTGATATCGTTATTCACGTCATTTTCTACCGTCAAAATATTCCAGTATAGAAAGGGAATCAGGGAGTTTTTATTCCAACTATAGTGAACTTCAATTCGTCCCTCAACTAAAAATCGCTCAGCTCAGGTTATACCATGCCCTTGAATGCGAAGAACGTCAGGGAGAGAATGCCGGCGGTGACGAGGGCGATGGATGTATCTTGAAGGGGTTTGGGCACTCTGGCCAGAAGTATGCGCTCCCTTACGCCCGCGAATAGAATGAGCGCTACTCCGAACCCGATGGCATAACTCATGGAGGCTACAAGGGCCTGAAGAAATGTGTATTCTTCATTGACATTGATGAGGCATACGCCCATGACGGCACAGTTGGTAGTGATGAGGGGTAAAAAAATCCCCAGACCGGCATAAAGAGTCGGGATACTCTTTCTCAGAAACATTTCAACGAGCTGCACCAGAGATGCGATGACAAAGATGAACGCAATGGTGCGAAGATATTCCAGGCCGAATTTCTGCAGGACATAGGTGTTGACCATCCAGGTAATCACCCCGGCCAGTACCAGAACGAATACGACGGCCATGGCCATGCCAACGGCTGTTTCCATTTTCTTGGATGTGCCGAGAAATGGGCAGTTGCCCAGATACTGCGCCAGCAGGATGTTGTTGATGAGTATACAGCTGATTGCAAGGACAATGTAGTCGCCCATCTATGTTCTCCTGTTATTTTTCAGTCATGTTCATGACACACAGCATGAGACCCAGACAGATAAATGCGCCGGGTGCCTCGATCATGAACGTAAACGGTTGGAACGAGGGACCGAATATTTGAATGGGTGTTTCCCAGATCGTCAGGGTGCCGCTTCCGAACAATTCACGTACAGCACCAAGGGCTGCCAGGGACAGGGTGAAGCCGATGCCCATGCCGAGCCCATCTGCAAAGGAAGCTACAACACCGTTCTTGAAGGCAAACGCTTCTGACCGCCCCAGAACGATACAGTTGACCACGATGAGGGGAATAAAGATACCCAGCTTCAGGAACAGGGGATAGGTATATGCCTGCATAACCAGTTCGACAACCGTGACAAAGGTTGCAATAATGATGATAAAACAAGCGATCCTGACCTTGTTCGGAATAGCCTTACGTAGGGAGGATACGAGGATATTGGAGCAGACCAGCACAAAAGTGGTTGCCAGGCCCATTCCAATACCATTTTCCACTGTTTTGGTCACTGCCAATACCGGGCACAACCCGAGAACGAGTCGAAATGGGGGTATTTCACTCCACAAGCCCTTTGTGAATTCTTGTGCGATTGTTTTCGCCATGGCCTTCTCCCTACTTGAATACCTTTAATTTTTCAACGATCTGGGGTTTCAGCCGCTCATAGATTGCACCGGCGTCCGTCAATGCCACGCTGACCCCCCGCGATGTCACGGTAGCCCCGCTGAGGGCATCCACCTGGCCACCGTCACTTTTAACCTGAAACGTTCCCACCAGCGGCTTATCCTTGAATTGCGCTACAAAAGAAGGATCGGATTTTGCCTTGGATCCTACACCGGGCGTCTCACTGTGAGTGGTGACACCCACGCCCACGATGCTGTCGTCGGATATGTTTACTCCCACCATGATGCCGATGTCACCGCTAAATCCTTTTCCCGAACTTTCAAAAGCCACCGAGCCGGCCTTGCCATCGAACACACCGATAAAAAAATTACGCTCGATTCCCTGGTCTACTATCTTGAAACGGTCATCAATAGGCGCATTTGATGCGCCTTCAAGAATGGCCAAGATGGCCGGGCCCTTCACAAATGTCAATTGCTGGGTTTCTATTTTGTCCTTGGTTCCATTCCTGATGGCGGCCAGCAGACCGCCTGAAAACGAACAGAGAATTGTCAGGACAACGATCATCTTGATCATTTCACGCATACTATTCAGCCTTTCCCAGTGCCTTGGGCCGGATTTTATCCAGCAGTGGATTCAGCAGATTGATTACCAGAACAGCGAGAATTGTACCATCGACATAGGCGCCGATATTACGTATCAAAACAGTCATGATACCGCCGAGAGCCCCATAAATGAGCATGGGCATGAAATTGACGGGTGAAGAGGAGTCCTCCGGCACCAGAAAGAATGCCGCTACCAGGGTATATCCGGTCAACAGGTGGAAGAAGGGATCTGCAAACCGGGCAGGGTCGATGATATTGAAGACGAGGGCGGTGATGAAGATGCCTCCCAAAAACGAGAGTGCGATCTCCCAGCGGATAAAGCCTCTGATCATGAGATAGGCCCCACCCAGAATGAGGCCGATGCCGAAGGTAGCGCCGATACCGCCGATTTGTCGCCCGAGAAGCAGATCCATCAATCCGACAGATTCGATGGCATCGAAACCGAAGTGCTTCACTGTTGCCAGAGGGTATGTGGGCACAAAGTCAAAATGAAAATGACGATACATTTCATCGAAGTCAAGAAAATCACCCCAGGATACCATCAGGATGGCAAGGGCCAGGGCCACAGGATTGAAGGGATTGCTGCCTATGCCGCCAAAAATCTGTTTCCCGATCACGATTGCAATAAATGTCCCTGTCAGAACAAACCACCACGGCGCTGTTGCCGGCAAAAGCATGGCAAATACGAGACCGATGACAGCGGCGTTTCCGTCGCCCACTGTAACCGGTTTTTTGGAAACAAGATTGATGGCGACTTCCCATAACATGGCGGTGGCAATGGAAAAACTAACCACCGCGATGGCGGAAGCGCCGAATCGGAAGATGCCCCCGAAAATGACGGCTGGTAACGCGGCCAGAATGATATGAAGACTCATCTGAGGTATGCTGCTTCCGATGTGAATGAAAGGCGCATGGGATACGATCAGTTTTTTCGGGTTATTCATCTGCTGCCTCCCCGGTAGCTGCGCGACCGAGCTCATATTTGGCCAATTTGATGGATTGATAGATGGGGATTCTTGACACGCACACATAACTGCAGAGTCCACATTCGAGACAGGAATAGAGATCGTAGCTTTCTGCGGCTTCTTCATACTCCCCGGCTTCGATAAAACGGATCAGCATATTGACCGGCATCCTGGCGGGGCAGACACGAATACAATCACCGCAATTGATACACGGGTAATCCGAGACAAGCGCGACATCGTCTTTGTCCTGTATACAGATGGCGTCTGTATCGGGTTTTATGGGAAACGCATCACTGAAAATACTGTAGCCATTTAATGGCCCACCGATGATAAGTCGGTCCTGATCGTTCAAGCTGAGGCCAAAGTGTTTTAAGACATCCCGAACAGGGGTGCCGATGGTGGCCGATATCAGGGATCGATTCCCCTTCTTGTCCAGAAAGGTGATCTGCTTGGTTTGGGCCATTTTCCGATCTTGCAGCGAACGACCCAGGGAAGCAACCGCTTCCACAGTAAGAAAGGCCAGACCAAGATCCTGGAAATTTTTTCCCACAGGGATTTCATGACCCACCACTCGCTGTGCAATAAGATGGGGCAATCCTTCAGGATAGCCCTTTCCGATACTTATAACGGAGGCGCCGATATCCCCATAACCATGAATGGCGTCCTGGGGCACAGCAACGACGATATGTTT
>JAOZSO010000259.1:0-5350 GCA_029939655.1 Desulfobacterales bacterium | reverse complement strand
GATGTCGAGAGAATGCTGAAAGCGATGATCAAATCCCTGGAAAACAAACACTTGAATCCTTGACCCCTTGGATCCTGGGACCCTCTTCTTCAACTAAATTGGAGAAGATCCAAAGTAATTAATGACAGGGTTATCATTGATGGTCTCGCAAAAAGTCAGAAAAGCTACTTTTTACGAGAGCTTTTTGTATTTTGTGTTTAGTGTTTTGGAGTCTAACAGTTAGGTATATCAGCATATATTCTAAGCTAAATACAAAATACTAAATACCAAATACTTGATGAATTCGACTTTTTACGTATTCATCCTCATTGGCTGCCGCATCATTTTCCTGCAATCATGAAAAAGACCATCGTAATCATAGGCATTCTCATCATCGGCTCAGCAGCGCTGTTAGGTATCCTGGCATGGAACGTTTTTGACTATGCCGCCCAACCTTCCGGGAACGACATTTCTGAAAAAGTAATCACTGTGCTGCCGGGACAGCATTTCAAGATGATTGCGAGTCAGCTGGAGGCGGCCGGTATTATCAGGGATTCTTTCAGGTTGAAACTGTTTGCCCGATTCAGGGGATATGACAAGCGTATTAAGGCCGGCGAATACAGGCTTTCAAGCGCCCTTTCTCCCAGGCAGGTCCTGGAGATCATGGTCAGCGGAAAGGTGGCCCTTTACAGGGTAACCATCCCGGAAGGGTACAACCTGATCCAGATCGCCGGTATCGTCTCGAAAATGGGTTTAACAGAAGCGCCGACATTCATCCGGTCTGCCAATGATCCTGTAATTGTCAACGCTCTGGGGGTGAAAGCCGGCTCGCTGGAAGGATACCTGTTTCCGGATACCTACCATTTCCCCAAAGGGTTGCCCCTGGATGAGATCATGGGCACCATGGTGAATCGATTTCGGGAGATATTTTCGAAAGAGTGGCAGGAGCGGGCCAGACAGATGGATATGAGCGTGCACCAGGTCGTTACTCTGGCTTCTATTATCGAAAAAGAGACTGGTGCGGCATTTGAACGTCCCTTGATTGCCTCGGTTTTTCACAACCGGCTGGCAAAGGGAATGCGCCTGTCGAGTGACCCGACGGTTATTTACGGCATCAAAGATTTTGATGGAAACCTGACAAGAAAGCATTTAACGACGGCAACGCCTTATAACACATACATGAATAAGGGCCTGCCGCCGGGACCCATCGCCAATCCAGGCCTTGCATCCCTGGAGGCGGCATTGTATCCTGCCGAAACCGATTATTTGTATTTTGTTTCAAAAAAAGATAGTACCCACCAGTTTTCCACTACTTTCAAAGAACATAACCGGGCAGTGAGAAAATATCAGTTAAGAAAGTGATAAACGAAGGATTCCAGGGGTCAAGGGGCCCAGGATTCGAGTGACGCAATGTAGAGCATTCGAATGTAACCAACTGTTGTTTTCCTTCCATACACTCTCGCATGAATTTCGAAGTGATGGTTACCGGCAGTGGATAGGAAACGATGGGGCGTTGTGATTGAAGAATCTTGTTTACTTACTCAAACAGGAAACAGACGTAGAGCAAAACAGATATGATAAAATTGACGAATGAACAGATGGCCGGGCAGCGGCTGATGGTTGGGTTTGACGGTACCGACCTGAGTACGGATGTGAAATTTCTCATCAAAGACCTGCATGTGGGTGGTCTGATCCTTTTTACGCGTAACATTGCAACACCGGAACAGGTTCGCCATTTATGCCTTTCTTCACAGAAATATGCCAGATCGTGCGGAGAGCCGGCTTTATTTATAGCTGTCGACCAAGAGGGGGGGACCGTCGCCAGGATGAAGAGCCCCTTCACGGAATTTCCCGGTAATGCGGCCATGAAAGGGCGTGAGGATGCTGTTGCGTTTGCCAGAATATCGGCCAAGGAGCTTCTGGATGTGGGCATCAATATGAACATGGCTCCGGTCCTGGATGTGGCCATCGACCCCCGGGCGAGTATCATGAAAGATCGTGCTTTCGGGTCTGACCCGGGATGGGTATCCCGGCTCGGGATGGCTGTGATTCACCACCTTCAGGAAGGAGGTGTCATGTCGGTTGCCAAACACTTTCCCGGGATCGGCAGGACCACTCTTGATTCCCACCTGGATCTCCCCTTTCTGGAAACCAGTGCCGAAGATATAGCTGCCATCGATCTTGCCCCGTTTCAGGATGCCATTAAAAAGGGTGTGGCCGGCATGATGCTTTCACACATCTGCTACCGTTCTCTGGATGACCAAAGGCCGGCCAGCCTGTCAAAGAAGATTGCCCGGGATCTTCTGAGGCATCGACTGGGGTATGATGGCGTGGTCATGACCGATGACCTGGACATGGGCGCCATCAAAAAGCACCATGATTTGCAAACATCGATGCAGCAAATTCTGGCTGCCGACATTGACATTGCCCTGATCTGTCATCGCAGCCCGGACATGGAAACGGCTTTCGAAACCGTCCGGTCGTTTCAGTCCATGTCACCAGCGAATAGAAGATTAGGTGAGCAATCAGTGCGACGAATCATGGCCTTGAAGAAAGATTATCTGGCCGAAGATAAGCGTTTCAAATTTTAAGAATAAGCGACGAATGTCGCGTCAGATAAAATCGTTTCACGATTTTATACGTGAATACACATCGCTGTCCAAGTGGGAGGTGTGGCCTTGGATTAAATGGTGATAACCGGCTGCGGCGATCATGGCGGCATTGTCACCGCAGAGGTTCAAGGGGGGGATATGAACGGTCAGCCCTTTTACTTTTGCAGTTGTTCGAATATTTTTTCTCAGGCTTGTGTTAGCGGCAACCCCCCCCACAACGGCCACGTGCCGGCAATTCATTTTTTCAGCTGCGGCAAAAAGCTTGAAGGAGAGAACATCCACCACCGAGGCCTGGAAACCGGCTGCGATGTCCGGAATTTCCTGGTTCAGATGTTGCAGATTTTTTTCGATATGCCGACGCACGCCCGTCTTCAGGCCACTGAAACTGAAATCGAATTCGTTTTTGTCGAGGTAGGCTCGCTTGAAAAATATTTTTTCGGGATCCCCTTTCCGGGCCATGTCACTGATAATCTTTCCTCCCGGGTAGCCGAGATCGAGCATTTTGGAGACCTTGTCAAAGGCTTCGCCGGCTGCGTCATCCCTTGTTTGACCCATTAATGTCCATGTTGTATACGAGGTGACATGGTAAATAGCTGTGTGCCCGCCGGACGCCAGGAGAGCGATAAAGGGAAAGGGGGGAGGTGTTTGGGTGAGAAAAACAGAGTTGATATGGCCTTCCAGATGGTTGACGCCGATCCAGGGTATATCCATGGCATAGGCAAATGCTTTGGCAAAGGAGAATCCGACCAGGAGGGATCCCACCAGGCCGGGTCCCTGTGTGACGGCCAGACCATCCAATTTTGGGGCCGTGATTCCGGCCGTCTGGATGGCCTCGTCGACCACCGGCGCGATAGCTTCGATGTGTTTGCGGGAGGCCAACTCAGGTACGACCCCGCCGTAGGGGCTGTGGACTTCGACCTGGGACGCCACGATGGAAGATAAAATCCGTTTATCATCCTCAAGAATTGCTGCCGCAGTTTCATCACAGGATGACTCAATGCCGAGTGTGATCATTATGATTTAAATCCAAAGCACGAAATTACAAATCCCAAACAATACCGAATGACCAAAAATCGAATGATCAAAACAAGCCTTTGGAGATACAAGTTGCAAACTATTACTCCGGTGGTTAAATACCCCACGGTTGTCATTCCCGCGGAGGCGGGAATCCAGAAATACACTGGATGCCCCCGGCTAACTACTTGCCGGGGCAGGCTTATCAAGTCCGGCATGACGGAGTTGGCTATTTAGTCGTCAGGTTAATATGCTTAAATCATTTGAGCATTTGATATTTGAATTTGTTTCGGATTTCGATATTGGGATTTAGAAATTAAAACAAAAGCAAACCGTTGTAAGGTTTAGTCACTGTTGAGTCCGTTGATCCTGTTTCTTTATGTCGGTCACCTGCCCGGTGCCGGATGCTTTCACGGTTCAAGTGCGGCAAACAGCACCCCGACGCTGACCGTTTGCGAGCCATGCCAAAAATTTCCGACATGGGGTTTGAAGGGCATGGCGCCACAGCCACCCTATGCGAAAAAAGCGTTTAACGGGCTTATGCCCATACGATCCGGTCTGTACCGGCTTTTCGATCGGTGATTTCTCCAATGAAATAGGCCTTTTCATGCATGGCGTTGATGCGCTCAAAAACATCCTGGGCTGCGTCTTCCGGCACAATCGCGATCATCCCAAGACCGTTGTTGAATGTGCGTTTCATTTCGAAGTTTTCGATGCTGCCGGCTTCTTTTAGGAAGGTGAAAATCGGGGGAATTTCCCAACTGTTTTCCTTGATGACGATACCGCAGGCTTCGGGAATGATTCGGACCAGATTGTCTTCAAAACCGCCACCTGTGATATGGCAGAGCCCGTTAATGGGCAAATCCCGCGCCATACTCAGGAGGATTTCCGTATATATCCTGGTGGGTGTCAACAATTCTTCGGCCAGGGTTTTGCCCAACTCGGGCAAGTAGTCATTCAGATCCATTTTGAGTACATCAAAACAGATTTTTCGCACAAGGGAATATCCATTGCTGTGTAGTCCGCTGGAAGCAATGCCGATGAGCTGGTGCCCGACCCGTATATCGGAACCGTCGATGATTTTATCGTTGTCGACGATGCCGACGGTGAACCCGGCCAGATCATATTCGTTCTCATGGTACATTCCAGGCATCTCCGCTGTTTCACCACCAATAAGGGCGCATTTGGCAATTTTGCAGCCATCACCGATACCGGAAATAATTGCCATGGCCGTGGTGTTGTCGAGTTTGCCCATGGAGATATAATCAAGGAAGAACAATGGCTTGGCACCCTGAACGGCAATGTCATTGACGCACATGGCCACCAGGTCGATTCCAATGGTGTCGTGCTTTCCCGTGAGAAAGGCGATCTTGAGCTTGGTCCCCACACCATCGGTGGAGCTTACCAGTACAGGTCTTTTTAAATTGTTCGTATTCAAGGAGTACATGCTGCCAAATCCGCCGATGTCACTGAGGACGTTCGACTTAAAAGTACTTTTGGCAATTTCTTTTATCTGGTCAACCAGCGCGTTGGCCTTGTTGATATCAACGCCCGCGTCGGCATATGTCAGCGGTTTTTTCATAATGATAATCGCTTTCCCCTCGTCCTTTCAGCCAGGATACGGGTGTTTGTATACCTGATTATAAAACTTAAATTTAAACCGCACCCGTCTAAAAGTCAAAACAAATTTTTGGGGATTACCTTGGACCTCCTGTTAGCCTGAACATTTAATGAAACTTCCGGGT
>JAOZSO010000258.1:0-5357 GCA_029939655.1 Desulfobacterales bacterium | reverse complement strand
CCAAGGTAGTTGGGGTTGCAGATCTGAAATCCGATGCCCCGGGCCTGCTACTGGCCAAAGCAAAAGGGCTCTTCACCACCAATAACTACGAGGACCTGTTTGCCCGAGATGATATCGATCTTATCATAGAGCTCACCGGTAACACGGACATCATCAACGACATCCTTGAAAAAAAGGGACCGGACGTCCGCGCCATCTCCTCCCGAACCGCACAGCTTTTCTGGGAAATCGCCCGCGTGTCCACCAAGCAGAAGAAGACCAGGCAGGAGCTTTACGAAGCCAACGCCCTGTATAAAACGATGATCAACGAACTGATCCAGGAGGATGTTCTCGTCATCGGGCATGACTACCGTATCATCGACGTGAACAATACCGTCCTGAACCGACTGGGGCTCAAAAGAGAAGAGGTGGTGGGCAAATTCTGCTATGAAATTACCCATCGCCAGTCCTTTCCATGTTCCGGAAAACAGCACCCCTGCCCTTTGTTAAAAACCATGGAAACCATCGAGCCATCCCAAACCACCCACATTCACAGAGACAAGAACAACAAGGAAATATACTACTCCATCTCCACCTATCCACTCATCGAAGACGGTGACATATTCGGAGTGGTGGAGATATCGAGAGACATCACCGGTGAAATCAACGTTCAGAAGGCCATGATGCAGCAGGAAAAACTGGCATCCATCGGGCGGCTTTCGGCGGGTGTTGCCCATGAAATCAATAATCCCCTCACCACCATCTTAACAACATCCATGCTGCTCCAGGAAGAGACCCAACCCGAAGACCCCATGTACGCAGAATTGGGAATCATTGCCAAAGAAACCCTGAGATGCAGAAAGATTGTCACCAGCCTGCTCGATTTTGCCCGGCAGACCAAACCAGACAAAAAAGAACACAATCTCAACGACATCATCAAGGAAAGCCTTCTACTGGCAAAAAAGCAGGCGGCATTCAAGGATGTGTCCGTGGAGCAGGACCTGGCATCCAAATTACCGCGTGTTCTCGTGGACAAGGGCCAGATTCAGCAATCGCTTATCAACCTAGTGCTAAACGCCATCGCAGCCACATCTTCAGGTGGTTATGTACGGGTCCTTACCCGGTACGTTCCTGAAAACCGTAAAATTCATGTGGCCGTAGCCGACAACGGAGAGGGCATCTCCGAAAACAACTTGATAAAAATTTTTGACCCGTTCTTTACAACCAAGGATGACGGCAGTGGCCTCGGGCTTGCCATTACGCACGGCATCATCGAACAGCACAACGGATCCATTGAGGCCGAAAGCAAGCTTGGGCATGGAACGACCTTTACCATCAAGCTCCCCCTGGCAAAGGACAACGTTCATGAACACTGAACAGCCGCGGATCCTCATTGTGGACGATGAACCGAACATCTGCCAAAGCTGCGTCAAAATCCTCTCCAAACAAGGCCATCATGTCCAATACGCATTAAACGGATATGATGCACTGAAAATGATGGCGGATGAACCGTTCTGTGTCATCGTCACTGATCTCAAGATGAGCCGCCTGGGTGGCATGGAGTTGCTTCACAGGGTCAAAAAAACCTATCCGGATACCCACGTCATCATCATCACCGGGTATGCCAGTGTAGCCTCGGCCGTGGAAGTGATGAAGATGGGGGCCTATGATTATCTCCCCAAACCCTTTACACCTCACGAGCTCCGAGCGGTTGTTCACCAGGCCTTGACGGACATGGAACAACAGCATCAAAACCAAAATCTGCAAAAACAGATCAGTCAAAAAAAAATCACCTCCCACCAGCTCATCGGCAGCAGCCCCAAAATCAGGAAAGTCATCTCCATGGTCGAAAAGGTAGCACCTACAGATGCCACGGTTCTGGTAACCGGCGAAAGTGGTACCGGAAAGGAGTTGATTTCCAGAGCAGTCCATGCAAACAGCAAGCGGAATTCAAATGTATTCTTTGCGGTGGATTGTGGCACCCTGTCCGGAAACCTTCTCGAGAGTGAGCTCTTCGGCCATAGCAAGGGCGCCTTTACCGGCGCCCACCGGCAAAAGGAAGGCATTTTCTCACTGGCAAACAAGGGGACTGTTTTCCTGGATGAAATCAGCAATATCAGCATGGAAGTCCAGGCGAAGCTCCTTAGGTTCCTGGAAACACGTGAATTTCTGCCCCTGGGCGGGACATCACCCAAGAAAGTAGATGTTCGCCTCATATTTGCCACCAATACCCATCTCGAGAATATGGTGTCCGAAGGATCGTTCAGGGAGGATTTTTATTATCGCATCTATGTCTATCCTATTATCATCCCGCCTCTAAGGGAAAGAAAGATGGATATCCTCCCCATTGCCTACCATTTCATCAAGCAGTTCGGGCAGTCCATGAAAAAAAAGATCAGTGGTCTCGACGATGCCGCCATCAGCCGTCTGCTGGCATTTGATTGGCCCGGAAATGTCAGGCAGCTCCGGAATGTGATCGAACGGGCCATCATTCTCTGCGACAAGGACATCATTGGTATCCAGGACCTGCCGCTTCTGGGCGAAATCGGCGACCTGGAAAACCTGGTGGAACACACACCATCCACCAACGAAGAGCTCAAAGCCATAAAAAAAGAGATTCGCCGGAAAGCCGTACAAAAAGTTGAAAAAAATTTCATCCTCAAGGCCCTGATAAACAACGACTGGAATGTCACCCACGCCAGTGAAAAAACCGGCCTTCAACGCACCAACTTTCAGAGCTTGATGAAAAAATACGGAATTACTCTGCCGGGTCGCTCCCAAAACAAGAAAAGATGAACGTCCAACATCGAACGTTGAACATCGAACATCGAATGAAAACGAATATTGAAGAACCCCGCGGCCCCGATAAACCGGGATCTGCGACAAGGCTTCGCCAAGCTCAGTCGAGTCGCCACGGGGAATGTACTCGCTGTTGCGGTTCAATACCGATGTCTGTTTCTTCATATCTCAAATTCAACTTTTCATACGTGTATATCTATTTTATACGCCCTGTACGCCTTCCGACTTGCAATAACATCCCATACTTGCCTCTATTCCACACAATATCATAATGTTATCCCGTAAATCCTGTGTATAAATAGTTGGATTCAGCAAATACAGCATTCTGTTTTGCAGGCTATTTTCTTCGCATACTGTATATTTTATTTATACATCTTCCAAGGACCATAACGGCTTGGAATAATTTATTTTGATTAAATTCAGCATGTTACTATAATTACTTTTTTTGGCACACCTTGTGCAGTTCCTAATCTCCAAATAACGACATCGCCCCCATCAAATTGAAACCACACAGGAGGGTACATGGAAACAACACCTAAAATTATCGTCGTCGATGATGAAAAAAGCATCTGCAGCAATGTGGAAAAAATTTTAAAGAAAAACCACTATGAAGTCGTGCATGCCACGAACGCCGATGAAGCCTTGGAAAAAATGGCTGTCGAATCCTTTTCCCTGCTCATATCCGACATCGTCATGCCCGGAAAAAACGGCCTCGAACTGTTAAAACTCGTCAAGCAGCAATGGCCGCTCACCAAGGCGGTGATGATGACCGCCTACGCATCCACGGATACGGCCGTGAAGGCCATTCGAATGGGTGCGTTGGATTATATCCCCAAGCCCTTCACGCCCGACGAACTGCGATCCACCGTCGAAAAAGCCCTGGCCGGAGAACTCACGGAAGCCCCCTCCACCCCCGAGGAAAGAGAGTTCATCGATGCCATCGATCTCGACATGCCTTTTGACGTTGACGAAGTGGCGGCGGTGACCGGAGAAGCCTATGCCAAATCACTGGGGCCTTCGGACATGCCGATCATTGAAGTCAAAATGCCCGAAGCTCCGGTAGGTTTTTGTGAGATGGGCAACATGGTGTGCGATATTTTCAAAAAACTGGACGCCACATGCAAAGCCGGCACAAAAACACAAAAATGCCCTCAGCTGGCCAAGAAAAAAAGAGCTGCCAAAAAGAAACAGAGAGCGGATGTCAAGCAGTTGATCGGTATTGACCAGCCCTTTGATTATGGGGAAGTGGCCGTGATGACCGGTCCCGAATACGTACAGTCTCTGCAGAGTGAAGGTGTCACTTTTGTGCCCTATGAAGAACTGAAGAAGAACGTAGCCAAGATGATGCAAAAAGGGAAAATTGATGTAGATATTCCTTTTGACAGAGATGAGGTTGCCCAACAGACCGGTGAAGCCTATGTAGACCAGGCCTCCCGTTCGGACATGCCCGTCGTCGAGATAACGGCTTCTGAATCCTTGGAAGGCTTCTGTGAAACCGGCAGCATGGTGTGTGATATTTTTAAGAAACTAGGCGCCACATGCAAGGCCGGAACAAAAACAGCAAAATGTCCGCAGCTTGCAAAAAAGAAAAGAGCGGCAAAAATAAAAACAGTTGTGGATGTGAAAACGCTCATCGGTGTGGATCAACCATTTAACTACGATGAAGTTGCTGCGGTTACCGGCCCTGGTTACGCAGAACATCTAATGTACGACGGCACAGTGCAGGTGCCCTATGAGGAATTAAAGCAAAATGTTGCCGGGATGATGAAAGATACCGCGTCCAAAAGTGCCGAACTATATAAATTCCCTGAAGTATCTGTCACAAAAAACATTCTCGTCATCGATGATGAGGTGGCGGTCAATAACAACATCCGTAAAATTCTTCTTAAAAAAGGCTACCAGGTCGACCAGGCAATTACCAAAGACGAAGCGCTCGAAAGCATCGCATCACATCCGTATAAGTTGATACTCCTGGACCTCAAGATTCCGGGTGTCAAGGGACTTGAATTGCTGCAGACCATCCGGGATAAAAATCCGGAGGCAAAGGTCATCATGATCACCGGCTACGCAAGCATTGAGACCGCCGTGGAGGCAACGCGCATGGGTGCCGTGGATTATCTTCCCAAACCCTTTACGCCGGATGAAATACGCCAAGCCACGGACAAGGCGTTTCTACTTGCAGCCTGATCTCAGGAGCAGATGCCACAATGAACATCCCCGATGCGACCGTGTATGTATCTGCGATCGCATCGGGGATGTTATTACTCCGGCGGTTAAATACCCCACGGTTGTCATTCCCGCGTGCCTGCCCCTTCGCAGGAAGGGGGCGGGGCACGAAGTGAAGCTTTAGCGCTATCCAGAAAAAAACTGGATGCCGGATAAATCGGAAAAAAAAGATCTTTTATCACGAAATCACGAAAGGTCGAAACCACGAAAAAGATCATGAAAATTTTCGTGTTTTTCAGATTTCGTGTTTTCGTGATTGCTTTTTTTGCCACAAAATACATAAGTTTTTGGGATTATCACCAATAAAAAGGTACCCCCGAAAGCGGATGGGTGATCCCTGTGCGAAAGTGAAA
>JAOZSO010000257.1:0-5360 GCA_029939655.1 Desulfobacterales bacterium | reverse complement strand
CCGATACGAAAGCGCGGAAGCCTTATCGATTTTTTGAAAAGATGAAGAAACAGAATTAGAATGTCATCCTGGCATAGTACGTCTTCTCCGAAGCGGCCCTCGCCTCTCCCAGGGTCCGAATGCCCTTTTTTTCCAGCAAGGGAATCATTCTGATGAAAATCTTGGCCGTCATCATGGCGTCTCCCATGGCCGTGTGGCGATCGACCACCGACACACCCAGTCGTCCGGCAATGGATGAGAGGGTCTGGTCTTCCTGTGCTGAGTGAACGATGGCGGAAAGCAGGAGTGTATCCAAAACCGGATTGACAAACTTGATGCCGGTCCGGTTTTCGTAGGTTTGGAGCATCCGCATGTCAAAAGCCGCGTTGTGTGCCACAATGATGGTACCCTCGGTGTATTTAAAGAATGCCGGCAACACCACATCGATGATGGGTTGAGATTGTACCATGGCGTCACTGATGCCATGAATTTTTGTTGCGGACAGGGGAATTTCGCGCTGGGGGTTCACCATCTGATCAAAGGATTCTTCGGTGAGAATATGGGTGTTGATGATTCGAAGAGCACCAATCGATACAATCGCGTCTCCACCGGCTGGATTCAGGCCCGTGGTTTCCGTATCAAATACCGTGTAAGCAAGATCTTTCAACAGACGATTGTCGAGATCCGGCGATTGACCAGGCTGATGAAACAGGTCAAAATCATAGAACTCAGGGCGGCTCGCGGGTAAAATGGCTGCGTGACGAACCGAGTCCTGCTCCTGGGGCCGAAAAGCCGGCAGATAGATGCGCAGGCAGGATTTTTTTTCCCGTTGCTGATCTGCATAGGACCAGATCTCTGCATTGTGATGGTCCAGTACTTCCTTCAAATGCAGGGGCATCCCCTCCTTCATAAAGTTCAACTGCATGGTTTCCCATTGTCTGAGCTTTTCGATTTTCAACGGGCTACCCTCCCATGAAAAATCCAGGAAAACAATATCCTCATTTTCTGCATATCGACAAACATACCGACGAATACCGGTCTCGGCACAGACCCTTTCAAGCATAAACAGAAGAATCAGAATCATGGCATAGGTGTCGATTTTAACCCAGCATCTTCCTGTGCAAGGCTCTACGGCCAGTTCTATCCCAAGCCGTTCGTCTGCTTTTTTTTGCAGCGCATCAAACAGGTCTGGAATAGAAAGCGGCACCAACGGCCATTGATTCCTGGTCTGCTTGAAAGCCTCTTTGGACTCACGTTGTATCAGTTGTTCCAACGATCTGGATTCAGCGTGAATGATCTCCTTTAATTGGTGTTGACGGGACGGCTCTATATCCGGGTATACCTGAATAATCTCGATAGCTGATTTGATACTGGCAACCGAATGTCGGATTTTTTCCTGAAAGGATCTGACAAGGAATTCAGCCCTTGCTTCGAGCCTCAACCCCTGAGTGATGTCATTGAAAACAACGATAAACCCGGAGAATTCCCTCTGCGGATTCAGGATCGGAGCGGCTTCCGCTCGCAGAAGTTTGTTTGCCCTGTCCGTCACGACAAAAGTCGAGGTTACATTTTCTTCGTTCCTTTTTAGCTTTGTGCGGATTTCTCCCAGTGCGTGGCGAATGATATTTTCACCGATGATACCAAAGATGGATCGACCGATACCGAGATGTGCTTTCCCTTGACTTTCAACGGTTGCATCCTTGGCGATATCCGGCTGACGCCCTGTCTTCAGAGTGGTATTTTTTTCGCTGAAATAACGCTTTGCCTGGGAATTGTAGAGGATAATCATGCCTTCCTTGTTACAGACCAGTACCGCTTCCGGTAGCTCGGCCATGATGGCGGCAAGGATATTTTTCTCTTCCTCCAGCTCTGCTTTGGCAATATGCACGCGATCGAAAACGCTTTTTTCCAATTTTTCGTATTGTTCAGCCCCGGTATTGATTTTCTCCACCAGCTGCGTCAACCCGTATGCGCCCTCGAGTTGGATCCGGTGCGCAGGGTTCACGGAATGAATCAGCTCCACCTCTTCCGACAATTGGTTCATGGGGATAATGGCGTTTCGAAAAACCCGGGCAAACATGAACCCGAACCAGGCGATCAGTGCCAGGCCGATGACAAGAATGGTGTGACCGTAGCGAGCAAATATTTCCTGAAGTATGGGTCTGTTCTGTTGGATGGATTGATGCCAGAAAAGCACCACCAGGGCAAGGGCAAGCACTGCAGCAATACCGATGGATATGCTGAATGCCCACCAGATTTTGCTGTTGTTTTTCATTCCGGTTCTTCGAGTAATTTCTTCACAGCATCGATGATCTGCTGGTTGGAAAACGGTTTCGTGATGTATTCATCAGCACCCAGAACCATTCCCTTGGCAATATCCACATCACGTCCCTTGGCGGTCAGGAATATGATCCGAGTATTTCGCCATTCAGGGTTCAGGCGGATGATTTCACATACCTCAAATCCGTCAACACCCGGTAACATGATATCCAGCAGAACCAGATCCGGTTTCTCCTTGGATATTATTTCCAGGGCTTCTTCACCGCTCTGGGCCACCAACGTGTTATGGCCGTTCTGTTCCATTAAAAACTGCAATGGTATAACAATGTTCGGTTCGTCGTCGACGATCAGTATTGTTGGAGGCATGAGATTAATAGCCTTATCTGTTCTATGTTCATTGGGTTTGGCAGGTCTAAAGACCTGCGCTACATTAAATGGAATTGCGTACCACCTTCAGCTATTCATGATGCGCCAAATGCTGAAATAAACATCACCAGCAAAAGACTCTGGACTAAAAATGATAGAAGCCAGGTTCCAGCGCATAAAATGACAACCTTGCCGGTATGGGGTATCTTGAAGGCCATCTTGATTCCGATCACACTGGCAGCAACAATCCAGAGGCTAGTGGCAATGAAAAGAATAACGCTTGTCTGGGGAACCACACCCAGCAACCGCAGGATACCGGGGGCACTGGCAAATGCCATCACCCGCATGATGGTTTTTCGATCAGTTTGGGATTCGGTGTCACGAAACAGGTAGGTACCGGCAAAATAGATGGTAAAGGCCCAGATGTACCAAGCAAGAAATGTCGTCACGAGACAGACGTTGACGATAGTAGCACCTGAACGGCTGAACATCCCGAAACCCGTGGCCATGGCATAGATCGCAACCACCCAGACGGATTGTCCCTGGGTTGCGGAATCATTTATAAGCTCTTCAAACAGAAAAGAGTCCAGCTTTGCAGCTCTGATCATGCGGGAAACAAACGTATTCATTAAGGCCTCTATAATGTATAAAACAGTCTTTTTTTGACCAGGAAAGAAATGACATCGGTTGTTATGGAACCCCACGGGTAAACCCGTGCTCCCATTAAAATACCCGTCTTCGCCTTCGGCTACGCCGCGGTTATCCGCCTTGCCTTAGGGGTGACATCGCGCCGTAGCAATTAACCTTTGCTTTTGCATTCATCCACGGGCAAGCCCGTGGTATTCTGCGAAGGCGGATAAATTCTAAATTCGAATATCCAAATACGAAACAAATCAAAATATCGAATGCTCAAATGATCAAAACAGCCTAAGATTTGATCTGCTTTTTCAAGTACTCTAAATGTTTCCTGATACCCTTGTCGGTATTCGGTTCATTGCTAAAAAGACGGTTGATGAAACTCGGAGGGTTATCTATTTTAGGGTCCAGCTCCAGAGCCTTTTCATAATCCGCGATGGCCTCTTTGTACTGGCCTATATGACTGTACGCAATGCCACGGTTCGCGTAAGCCTGTGCAAAACCGGGATTGATCTCAAGGGCCATGTGATAATCCACAAGGGCCTCGTCATACTGTTTCATGGCATTGAAGACATCGGCTCGACCCAGATATCCATCCGCACGACTGGGATCCAGTTTGATCGCCCGGTTGAAATCCACCATTGCTTTATCCAGTTTGTTGCGGCTCAACGCAGCAACGCCGTCCAGGATCGCATCCTTATACGCTGGCACCCCCACCCCACACCCCAAAACAGCAATAACTGCCCCTATGATGAATAGTTGTTGAATTCGAATTTTCATGTGGCTACTATACGGTACATTCATCAAAAAATAAACCAAAAATAGAGGGGGCAGCAACGCCCCCTCTATTATTTTCAATCCATCACCGCAAAACCTATGGGCCTGCGGAAAATACTTACCAGGGTGCTATTCCTCGTAAATATCGTGCTTCAGGACCTCGACATCACCTTTGATGTTGGTCGACATTTCCAGCTTGTAAGCCAGAAACCACATCATAGCGACACCCAGTATCCACCAGATGATCTGCCAGATCCAGATGGACGGCATGCCGTTGAACCAGGTTGCAGGCTTCAGCGGATCACCAAAGATAGAGTTGCCCATCACGCAGAAAGGTCCGATGGCAAACAAGAACCAGCCGAGGGTGACTATCCAGCCGATTTTAATCAGAGGCCGCTTGTCTTCCGGCAGACTGGCATGTTGCCTGATGAAAGTGTGGTATTCCATGCGGCGATCGGCTTCCTGTTTGTCCGGTTGGGTAAAAAAGCTTACCAGTATGGCCACCGGCAGGTTGAATATGATGCCCCACCCTGCGCAGTGAATCGTCAGCGGATAAGCCCCCCAGGGAAGGCCAAATTTAAATTTAAAGGTCAGCGTTACCGCAATGATTCCGCAGATCAGGCCGGCAACAACCCCCTGGCGTGTAAGCCACGGCCAGTAAAGGGTGCCGATCAGGGCCGGGTACATCATAAACCCGTAAGACACGGCCAGCCCACCCAGCATGACGATGGCGCCCGGTACGATGGAAGCAAAGACCAGGGCCGATCCGACCACAACCAGCACGTTAATGCGGCCCCACTGGGTTTGCCCGGTTTCGGTCATGTCTTTTTTGAAAAAGCGTTTGACAATGTCCCGGGTCAGCATGCCGCTGGCGGTGGAAATGTAGGCCGCACCGGTGGACTGCATTGCTGCCAGGGCGCAAATGGCCAACAAGCCGACGGCAAATGGGGCTGTTTTCGACAACAGATGAATCAAATAAGGCACCAAGTTGGCCTGTTTACCGCCCACAAGATTAGCAAGAATCAGTACGGTTTCCCCATTACCATCTGGACTATACAGACTCATTACCCAAGTGCCCATAGCCTGCATGGTAGTAAAAATAAACAGGGCGAGCCCAATACCCAGGCTGGATGCCCACACCTGCTGCAGCGGAAACGGTTTTGGATTCTTGTTGGCAAAAGCCCACATGGAAAATGCCGGTGAGGCATGGATTCCCATCAGAGCAAACATGTAGGTCAGAACCATAACACCGGTCCAAACACCACCGACAGTCTTGCCTGCTGAAGGCACCCATTGAATCACACCGGGAACCGCCACAAGAT
>JAOZSO010000256.1:0-5365 GCA_029939655.1 Desulfobacterales bacterium | reverse complement strand
CTGTCACAAAAAGTTCTGAACGTGGAGGGCGTGTGGGATGAGTATACCTTCTGGAATGATCTGGCACACAGACTTGGTTTATGGAAAAAATATTTTGCATGGGAGGACGAAACCGCGGTCAACCGATGGCTTTTGAAACCCACCGGAATCTCCCTGGAAGATTTGATAACGAGCCCGGAAGGGGTGGTCTACAGTGGCAGGGTCAAGCATCAAAAATTCAAAACCCAGCCATTTCCGACACCCTCAGGCAAATTCGAATTTACCTCGGTACGTTTGGATCTGTTGGGCTGTTCGCCGCACCCGGTATATAAACCGCCCGATTATCTGACCGCATTTGAAAACAAATTTCCTCTGCGGATGATCAGTGGAACGAGAAAAGCGATTTTTTACCACTCAAGGTTTCATGAAATCGAAAAATTCAAACGGGCCATTCCAGGAGCCCGGGCGGAAATTCATGCCGACGATGCATCCGAACTGGGCATTCGAGACGGTGAGACCGTTCGAATCGTGTCCAGGATCGGGGAAATCTCCGTTCCGGTGAAGGTAATGGAAAACGGCAAGATTTTAAAAGGATTTATTGACATACCCCATGGCTGGAACGAACCCAATGTCAACTGCCTCACGGATGACCGGGATGTGGACCCCGTGGGGGGCTTCCCCAATCTAAAGATCGTACCGGTTAGAATTGAAAAATTGGCTTGTAATATTTAATGGTTTTGTATTATTCATGCCCATCGGTTTCGCCCGATCGCTCAATTTAGGTCTCACTATCATAATTTTATCGAACAGCATTTGCCTTGCTGAAGGAAGGAAAAGATGGACTTCAGATTAACCAAAGGGGAAGAATCTAAAAAACAGGAATTTACGGCGTTTTTCGAGGGTGAAATGAAAAACGCACCGCCCCAATTCGGAAACGGCGGTTTGGAGGGTGTTTATGACACCGAAGAGGGCTTTGCATTCCACAAATACATGGCTGTGAAACTGGCGGATAAAGGTTGGCTCTCCATGGCGTGGCCCAAGCAGTACGGCGGCCGGGACGCGTCCATCATGGAGCAGGTCGTCTTTGATGAAGTCAGAGGATATTACAATGCCCCGGGTGTGGATGCATTTGCTGTGGGCATGTTTGCCCCCACCCTGATGGCCGGTGCTAACGATGAACAAAAAGCGCGCCTGCTTCCGCCCATCGCAGAGGGAAAAGCGTTTTACTGCCAGGGATGGAGTGAACCGGATGCCGGTTCGGACCTGGCATCCCTGACAACGACAGCCGTTCGCGAGGGGGATCATTATGTTGTTAACGGTCAGAAAACCTGGACGACTGGGGCACATAGAGCGGAATATATGTTTCTGCTGGCCCGCACCGATACCGAGTCAAAGAGGGGCAAAGGGCTTTCGGTCTTTCATTTGAGAATGGAGCTGCCGGGTGTTCAGGTTCGCCCCGTGCTGTATATGAACGGGAAACATGTGTACAATGAGGTGTTTTTCAAAGATGTGAAAATCCCGGCTGAAGATTTGATCGGCGTGGAAGGGGAGGGCTGGGCCCTCACGCGTCAGACCATGAACTTCGAGCGCAGCGGTGCCGGTGGATTTTCAGGAGCCAGACGATACCTTGAGCAGATGATAGCATACGCTAAGAAGACCACCCGCAACGGGCAGCCGCTTTCAAAAGACCCCAACGCCAGGCGGAAAATGGCGGAGGTGTTCATCGGTGCCGAAGTGGGCAAGTCACTGGCTTATAAAATCGGCTGGATGCATCAAAAGGGTGATTTTGCCGGTCTGATCACCGCGGCTTCCGCCTCTAAATTGTATTCCACTGAATTGGCTCAAAAGCTGGCCAATTACGCAACCGAAATGATGGGTCTTTACGGTCAACTGGAGGAAGACCCCCTTGCACCCCTGGGGGGTGCCATGTCGGATCTTTACCAGATGAGCAAAGGGGCAACCATTTTTGCCGGTACCAATGAAATTCAGCGCAACTTGATTGCCTGGGTGGGGTTGGGCTTGCCGCGATTAAAGTTCAAATAAAAGTCACCTCAAAAATGTCTTTTGGCCCAATCTCTGCGTTGGGTTCACGTTTCAACTCCTCAAAATACAAAAGTATTCCTGCGGGTTGAAACGTGAACCCGCCTTGACCTTGAACCAAAATCCTATTTTTGAGATGCTTTTTAAAACATCAAAACCAATATCGGGTTCCGGCCGATGGATAATCCTGCTGTGACCGTGAAAAACTCGTTTCTAAGAGGCCATAATACCGAACAGGGCCTACCATTAAAGAAAAATGATGCCAAATTGGCACGGCAGAAGACTTATGGGAATTTTTCATACTGTTCGGTATAATGGACTCTAAAAAACTCAGACAGTTTCCCGATCACATCAGGATCACCCATCGGCCTTATGTGTTACCTGTAGGATTGATTATAGATCCGTAAAATTTCATGCTCATCTGCGAACGACGAAGCATGCAGTATGAGTTTTCTATTGAAAGGAAATGAAGAGATGGACCTGGATTTTAACAAAGAGCAGGAAATGCTGCGAAAATCGGTGGCGGAATTTCTATCCAAGGAATGTCCTTTCGATACTGTCAGGGAGATCGAGGACAGCGCAGAGGGGTATGACAAGAAATTATGGAAAAAAATGGCCGGACTGGGGTGGATGGAAATCCACTTTCCGGAGGCATACGGCGGACTGGGGGACCCCTTTGTGGATATGACCATCATCATGGAAGAGATGGGGAAAAAGGCTTTCCCAAGTCCGTTCTTTTCTACGGTGATTCTGTGCGGTCTGATCTTGATGGAAGGGGGGTCTGAGGAGCAGAAGAAAACGCTCTTACCCAAAATTGCCGCGGGAAAACGGATCATGGCTCTGGCGCAATACGAGGAAGAGGCCAGTTATCTTGAATCCGGGATTCAACTATCCGCTCAACCCGATGGGGGAAATTATGTTCTGGATGGCAGGAAGCTATTTGTGCTGGATGCCAATGTTGCCGACGATATCATAGTCGCCGCCAGAACCGGCGAAGGCGTCACGCTGTTCCTGGTGAATGCCAAGGCACCCGGCGTGTCCATTCAAAAGATGCGGACCATCGGCAAGGACAACAACAGTGCCGTCACTTTCGACAAAGTAAACGTGTCAAAAGATAGCATGGTGGGCGGCCCCGGTGCAGGGTGGTCCATTCTGGAACAGGCGGCCCCCAAGGCCACGGTGGCCAAATGTGCTGAAATGCTTGGCGGGTGCGAGGAAGCCATTACCATGACCGTTGCCTACGCAAAGGAGAGGGTACAATATAGTACACCCATCGGCGGGTTCCAGGTTATCCAGCATTACATGGCTGACATGCGTATAGCGTATGATACCAGCATATATTATCTGCACAAGGTGGTATGGATGCTGGATCAAGGTATGGACGCAGTCAAAGAAGTATCGGCACTCAAGGCGCAGGTGAACGAGCAGTACAAGTTCATAACCGAACGCGCCGTACAGATCCACGGCGGCATAGGGACCACGCGTGAATTCAATATCGGCCTGTTTTACAGAAGAGCCAAGGCGTTCGAAACCATCCTCGGTGATACGGCTCATCACCATGATAGACTGGCGGATGCTTTGGGTATGTAAAGGTCACACTGATTTATCCGCCTTCGCAGAACCCCACGGGCTTGCCCGAGGGGTTCCATTTCTCCGGGACATCCGGATTGGGAGATGACAGTTGGAATTTCTACAGGTGTTGATTACCGGGTTGGGACAGGGATGTCTTTACGGCCTCATTGCCCTGGGATTTGTCTTGATCTATAAGGCCACGGAGATCGTAAATTTTGCCCAGGGAGAGCTGCTGATGATGGGCGCTTTTTTTGGGGTGACGTATGCGGGGATTCCGGGCTTGCCTTTCTGGCTCGCTTTTCTCCTGACGATCATTTCCATGGCTGTATTCGGATATCTGCTCGATATGCTGGTGCTTCGCTCGATGATTGGCGAATCCCAGTTTTCCGTCATCATTTTAACCATCAGTATTGGATTTATCCTGCGTGCGGTGGCCGGTGGTATCTGGGGGTCTGATGTTCTGTCGCTGGAGACACCCTACTCCGGGGACATGGCCAATATCGGCGGTCTGATCATCGGGCAGGAGTATCTCGTGGTCATTGCCGGAACCATTGTCCTGTCTATGGTCCTGTATCTTTTTTTCAAATATTCCAGCTTGGGGATTGCCATGCAGGCTGCATCTCAAAATCAGTTGGCCGCATATTATATGGGGATTCCCGTTAAGAGGGTCTTCTCCCTGATATGGGCCATCAGCGCCATGGTTGCCGCCGTGGCAGGTACGCTGTTGGCTCCCATTTCACTGGTAAGCCCGCAAATGGGATTCATCGGCATCAAAGCTTTCGCGGCGGCTGTCATCGGCGGTTTCGGGAGTCTTCCCGGCGCATTGATCGGCGGGCTGATCATCGGCAGTTCGGAACAGCTGGCCGGGACCTATCTGTCCACCGGATTCCAGGAAATTGCGGCTTATGTGATCATGTTCCTGGTGTTAACAGTACGTCCACAGGGCCTTTTTGCCCAGATACAGCAAAAGAAGGTCTAATGTTAGGATTCGAGGGTCCAAGGGGCCCAGGCTCCGAGTGAAAAGCAAATAATTATTCAAAGAAAGTAACCCAGATATTGCTAGCATGGGATTCGAATTTTATTGATATTAAAATGTATTAGGTCGCCAATATGCGCATAATTTTCAAAACGTCTTATCTCCAGGATATAAAGCTTATAAAACACAGCGGGTATGTTTTCTGGTACGGGATTCTGCTGGCTGCTGTATTGGCGGCACCTGCCGTTCTGGATGAATTTTATATCGGTGAAATGGCCTTCATCTATATCTATGCCATAGCTGGGCTGGGATTGATGATCCCGGTGGGGTTCACCGGTCTGCCCAGCCTGGGACACGCTGCCTTCATGGCTATCGGCGCGTACGCGCATGGCTATTTTTTAAGCAAGGGCTTTCCCTTTTTCATCTCCTTTGCACTGGCCGGCCTTATCGGTTTCAGCGTCGGCGCGCTTATAACCATACCCTTAAAAAGAATGACCGGCATCTACTTTGCCATCGCTTCTTTGGCCTTTGCCATTATCGTCGAAGAGATCATCGCCCACTGGAAATCAGTGACCGGTGGCCTGGCCGGGATGTCGGTGGATATGCCGGTGATTTTCGGATTTGAACTGGAGAGTACCTGGCACTTCTATTTTCTCTGCCTGGCTGTTCTCCTGGTAGTGTTGTACTGCACCATCAATCTTGTCCGATCTCCCAGTGGCAGGGCATTTGTCGCCATCCGTGACTCCGAGATATCCGCCGAGAGCATGGGCATCAACCTGTCCATTTATAAAATCAAGT
>JAOZSO010000255.1:0-5372 GCA_029939655.1 Desulfobacterales bacterium | reverse complement strand
AGATGAAATATGACGAAGGGATGTCGATCAGGGATGCGGCTCTGGAAGGTGCGCGGGTACGACTACGGCCGATTCTGATGACCAGCATCGCTTTCATCCTGGGTTGCGTGCCACTGGCCATCGCATCCGGTTCAGGAGCTGTCGCGCGACGGGTGATGGGCTCGGGAGTTATCGGCGGCATGCTGACGGCCACCTTCATAGCGATCTTCGTGGTGCCGGCATCCTTCTATCTGTTTGAAACATTGGTGCATCGGAATGATCCCGTTGAAAGCCCGGAGGAAAACCCACCAGCGAATCCGTCGGCGGACACCCCTCCTACAATAACTAAGGGAGACGCAAATGCATAAGCTGTTATTGACGTGCATATTATTTTTATCGCTCACCGGGTGCATGACGGTCGGGCCGGACTATCAGCGACCGGAAGTAGTGCCACCGGAGACCTGGCGTTTCGAAAGTGAAGAGGCGCGGGAATTAGGCGACGCCTCATGGTGGGAACGCTTCCAAGACCCCGTACTGAACGATCTGGTGGAGACGGCTCTTCAGGGAAACAGGGATCTGCGCATCGCTACAGCGCGAGTGGAAGAATTCTTCGGCCGCTATTTTTCCACACGCGGCGATCAATACCCCTTTGCTGGCGCCGGAGGCAGTGCCTACCGCGAAAGTGCTAGTGAAAAAGGACCGAATCCTATCCCTCCAGGAGTAGACACAACCTACAGCCAGTACGAAGCCTTCCTTGGTGGTACTTGGGAAATCGATTTCTGGGGCAAGTACCGTCGTGCTTCCGAGTCGGCACAGGCTGAGCTCTTCAGTACGGAGGAGGCCCGGCGCACGGTGGTGCAAACTCTGGTCAGCGCAGTAGCGCTAACCTATATCGAAATCCGGGCTCTGGACATGGAGCTTGAGATCACCCGGCGCACGGCAGAAACCCGCAAGGGAACATTGGAGTTGTTCCAGTTGCGTTTTAAAGAGGGGATCATTGCCGAAGTGGATCTGGCTCAGGCAGAAGCTGAGTACGAAGATGCACTCGCGCGTATCCCTTCCGTCGAACTTGCCATTGCTCAGCTGGAAAATGCCTTGAGTGTCTTCCTGGGTCAAAATCCTGGACCAATTCCCCGGGGACTGACTATCGATAAACTGGTTCTGCCTGAAGTTCCGCAGGGAATGCCGTCCGACTTGCTTGAGGGACGTCCGGATATTCGGCAGGCTGAACAGCAACTTGTGGCGGCCAACGCCAAGATCGGCGTAGCCAAGTCACTCTACTTCCCCACCATATCTCTCACCGGGGCCCTCGGCAGCGTGAGTACAGATCTTTCCGACCTCTTCACTGGCTCCGCCAAACAATGGAGTTTCGGTGTTCCTGTCACTGTGCCTATCTTCAGCGCCGGTCGCATCGGTGGTGAAGTGAAGGCCGCCGAGGCTTACCAGAAACAGGCACTTGAGATATATCTTAAGACGATCCAGAATGCCTTTCGAGAGGTGGAGGATGCGCTAGTCGACCGCACCAAGACAGGGAAACGTCTTGAGGCGCTCGGTCGTCAGGTCAAAGCCCTGCAAAAATATGACAGACTCGCGTGGATGCGTTACGACGAAGGCTATACCAGTTATCTGGAAGTCCTCGATGCCGAGCGCAGTCTTTTCAGTGTCGAATTGTCATATGTCTCGGGCCAGAATGCTCTCTTGCGTGCCATCGTCAATATTTACAAAACGATGGGCGGCAATTGGATTGAGGCTGCGGTGCAGACGGTGGAGCTCCCGCCGATCAAGGAGGCGGACTTCTTCCCCTGAAGAAGATAAATGTGTGCTCTTCATCAAGCACACCATAACGACAGAAGTCACCAACTCGTCGACTCCTTACATTCCGGCCATCAAGAATTGCCGGAATGTAAGGAGCTTGAATCTGGGCGGTAACTTTATCAGGCTAATCCCGCATCCTCGAACTTCTTTTTTATCTCCGGTTTATTGGCGAAGATTTCCTCCCGGGTGAGGCCATCCAGTTCGTGAGGGAAAATCAGCCATTTGTCGGTTTCATGGATATAATAGTCTGGAATAATGCCAGTTACATTATTATTTGGTTTATACCATGGAGTGGCAATACGGATGTCCTCAGGCTGATTACGGCGCATTTTTTTTTGAAGGGTCTCGATGACCGCCTTAATGCTGCTGCCGCTGTCAAATACGTCGTCCACGATAAGCAAACCATCTAGCCAGTTGGCGCGCTGAATAATATACTCCAGTCCATGGACACGGACCTCTTTATTTCTTTTGTTGATACCGTAATAAGACGAGGTCCGAATAGCTATATGATCGGTTTTTACGCCTAAATGGTCCAATATCTCCTGAACCGCAATCCCCACCGGCGTGCCGCCTCGCCATATACCGATTATAAAACCGGGGCGGAATCCGCTTTTGAAAATACGCAGGCCGAGTTCAAAGGAATCATTCAACAACTCCTGGGCGGATAAGTATCGTTTTTCGTCCATAATCAGTTAGGTGCTCCTTTAACAATAAATTATTACAATTTAGTTTCGATGGTCAAGAAATTTATCCTTATCTATAGGTTTTTAAGCAGGCCGGTTTCGATGTTGAATTGATCAATCAGTTCATCAATTTCATCAACATGACCATGGATATTGTTCCAGTAATCCTCATTGTACCATTGCTCCTGTATCTCTTCGTATGTTTTACCCTGTTGCTCAACCCATGTGTAATACTTGAGATTATGAACGCGCTTACGGCCATAGTAAGTCAGCTCTTCTATATTATCTATCGACAGCCCTTGCAGATGTTGTGCGAATACCGCAGCAGCATCCTTTTCAGTGAACTCGCCGCGTTCTTCGGTCAGCTCGCGCAACCGGCTTTCGTACATTTCCATGGAATCGGTCAGCACCGTCATAACGATATCATGCTCCCCTAATTCATAGTACCGAGCGAATTTTATGGCTCCTGCGAGGTTGCTTGCACCGGAAATGCCCAGCTGGTTCAGCCCGTTGACCAGTGATTTGGAAACGCCTTTTGATATCAGGTATTGTTTACCGGCCGATTCGTTGAACAGCCGGATAAGGCTCATGGAGACCTCGTCGTCTATGGCGATGACCATGTCCGTGTTTTTAATATTGTGAATCCAGGGCACATGTTTGTCGCCAATTCCTTCAATGCGGTGGGCACCAAATCCATTTTGCAGAAGAGTCGGGCACTGCAGGGCTTCAGCAGCGGCGATTTTGCAGTTAGGAAAATGCTTCTTCAGATAATCGCCGCAGGCGATGGTGCCGCCGGAACCGGTGGAAGAAATCAGACCCCTGAAGTTGTCCTTGGCCTCCGTTATACGCTCCAACACCGACATCATGGCCGGTCCGGTGATCTCATAATGCCACAGGTAGTTACCGAACTCATCAAATTGATTGAAGATGACAAGATCTTCACCGGATTTTCTAAGTTCCCAACATTTATCGAAAATTTCCTTGACGTTGCTTTCAGAACCGGGGGTTTTTATAATTTCCCCCGCCACCGAAGCAAGCCAATCAAATCGTTCCTTGCTCATTTCTTCCGGGAGGATCGCGATGGATACGCAACCCAATAGTGTGGAGTCGTAAGCGCCTCCCCTGCAGTAGTTTCCGGTGGACGGCCATACGGCTTTCTGCGTGCTGGGATCGAACTGGCCGGTTACCAGGCGGGGAACCAGGCAGCCGAAGGCCGCGCCAACCTTGTGTGCGCCGGTGGGAAACCATTTGCCGACGGGAGCCACAATCCGCGCATCGACTCCGGTCAGCGCCTTGGGGAATTCAATAAAATTGACTTCGCCAAAGCCGCCGCCATGAGCAACCGGCTCGTTATGCCAGTTGATCCGGAAAAGATTAAGTGGATCGATAT
The DNA here is from genome assembly GCA_029939655.1 of Desulfobacterales bacterium. Lineage (GTDB taxonomy): Bacteria > Desulfobacterota > Desulfobacteria > Desulfobacterales > B30-G6 > B30-G6. The sequence continues at coordinate 1,505 of JAOZSO010000255.1, read as the reverse complement.
CCCACAGCCCTATGGTTTTCAACTTAGATACGATAGCATCTGGAATGAGGCCGGGGTCACGCTGTTGTTTGAACGTGGGAATAATGATATTTCTCTCTCTGGCTCTTTCTACGGCTCTTGCAAGCTGATCAGAATTAACGGTTAAATCTATCACAATCGGCCCTCCTTAAATTAATAAAAATTGGTAATATATACACGGATTAGGCCATTTTCCAATCGGCCACCACCTTTTTGAGTGCCTCTAAATCCGGCGAAACCGTAAACGGTGTTGTTTGGACAAGTTCTATCGCTTGCATGGCACCTGCCACATCCTTCAAGCCGTTGCCGGTGTTGAGCACAACAATTTTTTCATCCCTGGAAATCATTTGCTGGTGGACCGCGCTTATCAAGCCGGCATACGAGGCCGCACCGGCAGGTTCTGAAAAAACGCCGGTGCCGCGGGCCAATGCAGGGATTGCTCTCAATATTTCGTCATCGGAAATGGACAAAAATGCGCCACCGGTCTCCTTTACGGCGGCCATGGCTTTGATGCGGTCTCTGGGCAGTCCAGCGCTGATGCTGTCGGCAACCGTTTGCGGGTTAACCGGCGACTTGGTGAGAATATCTTCACCGTTTTTCCATGCCCTATACATATAACTGCTGCCTGCGGCTTGTACGCCCATCAGTTTAGGCATCTTCTCGATCCATCCAAGCGCCATCAAGTCCTTTAGCCCTTTGTGCAGGCCTCCGATGATACAACCATCGCCCACACTGACAAAAATACGGTCCGGTGCTTGCCACCCAAGCTGCTCGCATATCTCATAGGCGGCGGTCTTTTTGCCTTCCGTCATGTAAGGATTATAGCCGGTGTTGCGGTTGTACCAGCCGTAGGTCTTGGCGGCTTTAAGGCATAACTCAAATGCATCGTCATAGGTTCCCTTTACCAAAATGACATAAGAACCGAAAACCAGCAGTTGAGCAATTTTGGCCTGGGGGGCGGTTTCCGGTACAAAAATTACGTTCGGTTGCTGCACGCTGGCACACAGGCCGCTCAATGCCGCTGCGGCGTTTCCGGTGCTGGCCGTGGTGATGATCCGCACGCCTTTTTCTTTGGCTTTCACCACGGCAACAGCACTGGCCCGATCTTTAAAAGATGCCGTCGGCTGACGGCCGTCATCTTTGACCCACAGATCTTTGAATCCCAGGCCGGCTGCTATGTGAGGGGTATAGTACAGAGGAGTCCAGCCCACTGAAAGGGGGGGCACCTTTGCATGTAACTGAACCGGCAAGAGAGGCTTGTAGCGCCAAATATTAAGTTCGTTGGAGTTCAAAAGCGCTTTTCTGCTGATCTGCCGACCAATGAAATCATAGTCGTATTGGACATCGAGAATCCCTTCGTCGCCGTGATCCGGACAGACATAGTCGATTTCGTCAGTCCCGTATTCCTTGCCGCAAATGAGACATTTCAAATTAATTACATGTTGCATTGGTTATCACCTATCTTGCCCCCAAGGTTGCATAAACAA
>JAOZSO010000254.1:0-5390 GCA_029939655.1 Desulfobacterales bacterium | reverse complement strand
CTGCATCCATTTATGTTCTCTCATCCCAACTCAACAGTGACACGGAACTGGCATCATCAGCCATAGTTCTCTCGACGATCTTCTCGTTTTTTTCTCTTTCTGTGGGACTGATGCTTTGAAGGAAAGCAGGATGGAAAATTTCAGATTGGTTGTGGAATATGACGGCACTGCTTATCATGGCTGGCAGCGGCAGAAGGCGGATCGGACCATTCAGGGAGAGATCGAAAAAGCGCTGGCGACCATGACGGGAAAATCTGTCAGTCTGGCAGGCTCCGGGAGGACAGATTCCGGTGTCCATGCTATCGGCCAGACTGCCAGTTTCAACAGTGATGCCGGTCTCAGCCCGGACATATACTTCAAAGGGCTCAACAGCCTTCTTCCGGACGATATTCTCATCAGGGTGTGCGAATCGGTCGATCCGGCATTTCATGCCAGATACAATGCCCGGAGCAAGATTTATCAATACCGGATATTGAACAGGGACATGCCTTCCATCATGGAAAGACATTATGTCTGGCACATCAGGCGGCAGCTGAATATCGAAGCCATGCAGAAGGCCGTATCATATTTGGTGGGCGAACATGATTTCAAGGCATTCGAAGGGACCGGAAGCCCCAGAACCAGCACGGTTCGACATGTCATTCGTGCCGGGATACGGGAGACAAAGGGCGATCAAATTCTATTCGATATCGAAGCAGACGGTTTCCTGCGATATATGGTTCGCAATATCGTCGGCACCTTGGTCGATGTCGGGAAGGGGCGCATCCCGGGGGAAGATGTGAACCGGATTTTCCTTTCCAGGGACAGGAACCAGGCCGGTGCCACGGCACCGGCGAAGGGGTTGTTTTTGATGAAGGTGAATTATTAGTGTTAAGTTTTAGGTTTTAAGTTTTAGGAATGCCCAAAGCTGTCAGCTATTAGCAGCTATAAATTACGCGCGCAGCGCTAATGTCGTCCGAAGGACTAATGACGCACGAAGTGCGAATGACAGCCGAAGGTTAAATGGCGCGCGTAGCGCAAATATCGTCCGAAGGCTAATTCCCGCACGAAGGATTCAAATTACAAATGGGTAGAGTGTTTACCTTGGCTGAGCGATTGTCGAGGTTGCCGTAGCTGCAAGGAAGATGTCGTTCCGCAATAGTGGACTATGCGGTACGTCATTTGACGCTGCAGATGCGGTAAGATCGGCAGTCCCGCAGGGTTTCGAATTTTAAGAATATAAATCGATGAACTCCATTTTAAAAATCAAGTTTCTTAAAAGTTGAAACGATCAGCTCAGATCCTGGACGCCTTGCAGGACGATATCAAAAAGCTCCTGGATGTCGTTTTCTTCCAGACATGAAAAGGCAACTCTCAGGTTATCATCTCCGATGGAAATCAGACCTACACCATAGGTTTCCAGCAGGTGTAACCGGAGTTTTTCCGCATTGACGGACTTGAGCCGAATACACATGAAGTATCCTGAATTGAAAGGATAGACATCCCAGGCATCCTGGTATTTGGCGTCGGAAAGTACCGCCTTGACCTTGTTGGCTCTTTTTTTCAGGATATTGAATTTGTCCTGCTTTTCGCCTGGGAAATTTTCATTCTGCATCGATTTCAGGACAATGGATTGTCCCAGGTGAGATGCGTTGGAAATATTCCCTCGGATACATCCTGCGGTTTTTTTCTCCAGGGCATCATAGGTGGCGGCAAGATCGTTTTTTGCTTGAAGGCCATATGTGATGAACCCGACCCTGAGACCCCAGACAAAGTTTTCCTTGGTACACCCATCCAGTTTGACGGCAAGTAATCTCGGATCTTGGCCGCAAAGCCTGGCAAAGAGTGATTCCTTGAGCGTTTCAGGTTCGTAGAAAAGCCCGAAGTAAGAATCATCCGTGACGGCCAGAACATGATTGCCGGACTTGGCAATACCGGTCAGGATGGTGACGATCTGATCCCCTTCCTGATGCGTGGCGGTGTATCCGGTTGGATTGTGCGGAAAATTCAAGAGGACGGTAATTTTTTTATTTTTACGTGCCTCATCCTTGACGGCCTCTTCAAAAGCCGTGACGTTAAAGGCACCTGACGATGTAAAAATCGGGTACGAACGAATCCTGGCTGCTTTCCTCAGGCCAAAGATCATGTTGTAATTTCCCCACATCATGTCCGGTAGAATGACAACATCACCGGGGTCGATCCAAACATCCGCAAACATACTGATGCCGTGGGTAATACCGCACGTAACCACCGGGAGACTGATGGTTTTCCCTGCAAGAGATTGATTTTTCTCAAACAAGGCGTCCTGCCAGGCTTTGCGCAGATCTGGAATGCCGAAAGAGGGAGCATAGGTCAAAGACGCTCTGGGTGGGATATTCTTTATGGAATCCTTGACGGAATCAAAACACATGATGTCATCGGCTTCCGTTGCAATGCCGATGGTAGCATTCAGTTTGTGGGCTTTTTCCCTGGCTTCGGCACTTTGGCTCAGAATACCCTTTGGAAAAAAAAGTTGCTTGCCGATATCGGACAGCATTTCCATCAGGTGGGGATTTTCACTCTGGATGACCTGGTTCAACTCTTTGGCAATGGGATTCATTGGATAACCTCCGTATTCACGAATCAGTTCTTTTTGGATGTTCATACAAGTTGAATTGGAATCATGTCAAGTAGGATAATGGGATTATCAATGGTTTTAGGTGTTATGTTTTAGGTTTTAGGTAAGTCGGGGATAAAAGCCATTAACCCTTAGCGGTTCAGAATGTAGGCTGTTACGTGTTTTCACTGAGTCCCGAAAGTTGAGTTAACCTATAGAACCCATCTCAAAAATAAGATTTTGTTTCAAGATCAAGGCGATCTTGAGTTTCAATCCGCAGGAATACTTCTGTATTTTGAGGAGTTGAAACGAGAGAACAACACAGAGATTGAGATAAAAGACATTTTTGAGATAGGTTCTAAAAAAAACCCCGCTATAGAACAGAGCGGGGTTTGCCGTGGAATCGTTGGCGATATTACTTTCTGGCTCTTTTGGAAGCTTTGAGCGGATTGATCTTCTGTTTTTTACCCGTTTCGATGGTGATGTGGGATGCCAGATTGCAGTTTCCATTTTTCCATTTTTGTGATGGTTCGGGACATGCTGTGCAATACCAGCCGGCTGAGAATTCCTGGACGCGATTACATCCATTGCAGGTCTCAACGGTTTCATGGCAAAGCCCGCCGTTGTAGGAACAGCCTTGTGCGGTCATAAATGCGCACTCGGCACCGTTTCTGATTGTTGTACAAATCATTGGAATCACCTCCTTTAAGTTGAATTCATCAATAAAAAAGGCCTGAGAAAATAAACCCCGGCCCAATTATCTTACCGAAAATTTGCGCTGAACATAGTCAGGGAAAAGGGGTTTGTCAAATGATTTCTTGATTTTTTGAGGTAAAAAATGCATTAAATCCTTTGAAATTATTTCTAAATCCCATATGCTTAAAATTTGAAACGTTCAAAGTCTCATATTGATATAGGCGAAAGGAGTGGGTAGTCGTGAAATACGAGGACATAGAAACCAGGATCCCGACACTTGGGCGCGCCGGTATTCCTTCTCCAGCCAAGAGAGATCCAAATACCAGCATCAATGAAAGTTTTGTGGCGGACGACGAGGGGGTAATGATCGATGTTACCTTAAGCGGTTTTATGGACGCCATGAAAGCCGGCACGCCGGGGCCCCATTTCGAGCTGGCAGGCCCCAGGGAAAACATCTATTTCGACCCCAGTAAATTGCGCTGTGGTATCGTCACCTGCGGCGGACTCTGCCCTGGCCTCAACGATATCATTCGAGCGGTGGTGCTGGAGCTCTATTTTGGTTATGGTGTCACCAAAATCTACGGCTTTCGTTACGGGCTTCAGGGGTTTATTCCGAGTTACGGCCATGACATCATCGAACTTGCCCCGAAATTCGTGGCTAACATTCTCGACAGGGGTGGTTCTATTCTCGGTTCTTCCAGAGGGCCCCAGGATATCGATGAGATCGTCGATAGCCTGGAAAGATTGAATATCGGTATTCTATTCATGGTCGGGGGGGACGGCACTCTTCGGGCCGCCGCCCGGATAAGCGACACCATTCTTGCACGCGGGTTAAAGATCAGTGTCATCGGCATTCCCAAGACAATCGACAACGATATATACATGGTGGCCCGTTCATTTGGGTTCGATACAGCCGTGGATGTGGCATCAAATGCAATCAAGAGTGCTCACAACGAGGCCCTGGGTTATCCGGATGGTATCGGCCTCATCAAGCTCATGGGGCGTTATTCCGGTTTCATTGCTGCAACAGCCGTTCTGGCGCAGCAGGACGTTAATTTTGTATTGATACCCGAAGTTGATTTTGATTTTGACGGTCCCAAGGGATTGCTGGCGAGCCTTGAAAAGCGGCTCGAGGAGAGGCGGCATGCTGTTATTGTGGTTGCTGAAGGGGCCGGGCAAAAATATTTTCAAGAAAATCTGAATGAACAGGATGAATCCGGAAATGTTCGCCTGAAGGATATCGGTATTTATTTGAAAGATGTCCTGACAACCTATTTTGAACAAAAAAATATAGATATTTCTCTAAAATATATCGATCCCAGTTATACCATCAGGAGCCTGCCGGCGAATGCCAATGACCATGTCTTTTGTTCTTTTCTGGGAAGGGATGCGGTACATGCGGGCATGGCCGGTAAAACAAAGGTGCTTATCGGGTATTGGAACTATAGCTTCGTCCACATCCCCATGGAAGCCTCCTCGGTGAAGCGGAAGCAGGTGGATCCAAACGGAAAGCTCTGGCGCAGTGTTCTGGATGCGACGGGGCAGGGTTCCTTAAAAAACTGAACCGTGATGATTTTCTTAAACGGCTTGGTACAGTTTTGTCAGAAACCGGAACGATTTGCTATGCATGAGCATTGATTCCCAACCAGTTTCATCTACTACTGAGAACTGGAATGGTGTCGATATCGACCGTGATACGCCGCGTGCTTACCGAATACGCAGTCTGCTTCAATTGCAGGCACAATCGTAGCGGACATTTATTTCAAAACCGGTTCAAATCTATCCTATGCCAAGAAGACCCCTATTTAAAAGAACTGGTTTGTTATATCCATCTAAATCCCCTCCGGGCCAAGATTGTTTCTGAATGGCATGTTTGTTGGAATTTTATGTAATTTATTACATAAAATTCCTATACTTTATTTCATGATAAAACATAAGGTTGTGTCAAGTTTAGTTTCTAACCATTTGATATCATTACAACAATAATTATCTTAATTTTTACAAGTTTAAATTCTCTAAAAATCAAATCTTATGAAATCAAAAATCCTTATTATTGTTTTATACGGAATCTCAATTTCCTTTGCCCAGCCAAACTGGGTCGAAATTTACAATGCAAATG
>JAOZSO010000253.1:0-5399 GCA_029939655.1 Desulfobacterales bacterium | reverse complement strand
TTCGAACCGGCCCGCTGCATCAGCCGAAGAAGGGAACGGGCGATGCGTTGATCCACACGTTCGGTACAAACCTCCAGGTAGCGGTGCTGTATATCGTCAAGACGCTCCAGGATAATGCCTATAAGGTTGATTGCAATATCCGGATATTGCCGCATCATCTGACTCATGATTGATTTATCCCAACTGGTCACATCCGATTCTTCTATGGATTCGGCCGTAACCGGATAGTTTTTATCCTTCAAAACGGCGATTGTGGCAGTCGTCTCTCCGACACCGATATAGCGAAGGATGACTTCCTTGCCCTGTTCATTGAGTTTGGTCAGTTTTAAACGCCCGCGATTCACTAGGAAACAATTTGTTGCCGGGTCACCCTGATGGAACAGAATGCTATTGGGTTGGAGATTTTTCCGTCGTCCCTTTTTTATTAGGTCTGTAGACTGTTTGCTGTTAAGGCCTTTGAAAATCTCGGATATAAGCAAGCTACTTGATATGTGTGGGTTCGTATCCATTCGTAATTATTGTAACTTTTGATTGTTGGAGAAGCAAGTATAAAGTACGCATATTCAGAAAGAGTCATAAATTTTTACTGGCAGCTTTATATCATTTCGCTTCTTCGAGCAAAGAAATTTTAATCACCGCCTTATCATAGGCGCCGATGATATCCCTGCGCGATAGGACGCCCATTAGATGAGATGGATCTTTCGACGACACCACGGGCATGATTGAAAAATCTTTCTGTGTAATCAGTTCCAATGCATCGTAGAGATTGTTTTCCATCGTGACCGTTACCAGATTCGTGGTAGCCAAGTCCCGGGCAATGAGCAACTCTTTCAGGTCTTCATTGAATATCGCATCCCGGTAATCGTTAAAGGAAAGAATACCCATCAATTTTCCTGTATGATCCAGCATGGGGAAACTGTTATATTTGCTTCTGGTCACACGTTCCGATATTTCACTCTGATTCATCCTCTCCGTTACCGTCTCAACATTTGGATTCATGACATCCTTTACAGATATGGATTTCAATACGTTCACTTCACGTCCTTCTTGAATATTGACCCCTCTTCGCATGAGTTTCAAAGTATAGATGGATTCCCGTGAAAAGTTACGAATTGCAAGGGAGCTGACGATACAAGTGATCATGAGCGGGAGAATAATTTTGTACTCACCCGTCATTTCGAATAGCATCAGGATAGCCGTCAAAGGTCCGTGTGTAGTTGCGCTGACGACCGCTGCCATGCCGACAATCGCGTAAGCCCCTGACGATGCTGTTATGTCGGGGAAAAAATGGTTTACCAAGATGCCGAATGCGCCCCCGGTCATGGCGCCCAGAAAGAGCGACGGTGCAAAAATGCCCCCGGATCCACCCGATCCGATGGTGATGGAGGTTGCCAGTATTTTAATCAGTATCAGCATCAGCAGGAGCCACCAGGACAATTCCTGTGCAAGGGACAGGTCGATGGCGCCATATCCCACGCCCAGAATTTGTGGAAACAAAAGCCCCATGGACCCGAGCATCACCCCCCCCACGGCAGCCTTCAAATACTCCGGAAACCGGACACGCTCAAATGCGTCCTCTGCAAAATAAAGCACTTTGATAAACAGGAGGGCGATAATTGCGCAAACCAGTCCCAGTGTCATGTACAGTGGGAATTCCCAGACGCTGACGAGTTCGTAGGCCGGGACGGCAAAGGCCGGGAAATCACCCAGAAAATGCCTGGAAATCGCGGTTGCCGTGACCGATGAAATAACAATCGGGCTAAAGGTCGCAACACCAAAATCGCCCAGGATGATTTCAAGGGCGAACATGGATCCTGCGATAGGTGCGTTGAAGGTGGCCGCGATCCCTGCAGCAGCACCACATCCCACGAGTGTCCGCATTCTATCCGCAGACGTATTGATCAGCTGTCCAACAACCGAACCGATGGCTGACCCTATCTGCACGATTGGGCCTTCACGTCCGACGGAGCCTCCGCTAGCAATACAAATTGCCGAAGCCAGCGTTTTTACGGCCACGATTCGTTTGCGAATGATGCCGCTGCGCAAAGCAATTGCTTCCATGACCTCCGGGACGCCGTGACCTTTTGCTTCCCGGGCCAGAAAATAGACCATTGGACCGACGATGAGGCCACCTGCAGCTGGGATGGCAATCCGAAGATACCAGGGGATAGAACTGACGATTCCCAGGAGTTCATCAGGGGATCCATAGGCTATCTTCTGGATAAAATTAATCAAATATCGAAAACCAACGGCACCGAATCCTGCCGCGACACCGACGATAACCGCCAGCACAGCCATAGTGCTGTGTTCTCTTGTTGTGAGAATTTTAACAGCCGGAAATTTAATTATTTTATCCAGGAGCATGGGTATTCTTCCTATGAGGATGTGATTCAACCGTACATTTCGTCTTTTGGAAGACGTTTCGTTATTATAGCTCGTTCAATGTTTCATCGATAAGATCCAGACCGGCCAGCAGGTGCTCTTTTTTACCCCCGATGCCTATACGCAGGTAATGATCCATGCCGAAACAATCCCCTGGTATGATGAATACGCTTTTTTCCAGCCTGAGTTTGTCCGATAATTCCGTTGAGTTGATCCCCATGTTGTAGCGCATGAAGGCCATGCCACCCGCGCATGGTGGGATGAAGTGGAAAAGCTCGGAATGGGTATCGACCCATTTCTGAAATGCATCCAGGTTTTCCCGCAACATTTTACGCCCACGCGATAACACCTTCTCCCGGCGTTCAGGCTGCATGATCAGGGTTGCCACGTACTGGCTGATAATGGTGGTTGAGATGGACGTGTAGTCGTGATATGCCCATCCTTTTTCCATGAGTTCTTGGGGACCCACCAACCAGCCCATGCGCAGGCCGGGCAGGGAATAGGACTTGGATAAACTCATGGTGACGATGGCCTTGTCATATAATCCATAAAAGGTGGGTGTCTCGCTACCCTCGAGTTCTGCTCCGCGGTAGATTTCATCCACATGCAGCAGGGCATCGTTTTTTTTGGCGATGTCAACGATGGCATCCATGGCATTGGCGTCGAGGATGGCGCCCGTGGGGTTGTTCGGGTTGCACAGGCAGATCATTTTCGTTCGGGGTGTAACCAATTGTTTCAATTCGTCCATGTCCGGCGCCCAGTTCAGATTTTCTTTCAGGAAGAAGGGCTTTACATCGGCACCCAGATGCCGGGCGATTCCCCAGATCTGCATATAGTTGGGCAGCATGACGACGACCTCGTCACCCGCCTGAATATTGCTCCAGGCAAATGTGAAATTCGATTCGGCCGACCCGTTTGTTACAAGGACGTTGTCGATGTTTGCCCCCTGATAGTGTTGACTGATGGCCTTTCTCAGTTCAATGGACCCGTTGGTTTGGCCGTACCCCAATCTCAGGTTCAGCATGGTGTCTATTTCCGCCTCACTGAGAAGCTCCTTTGGCGTGTAGGGATGGATGCCGCTTTCCGTCAGGTTGTATTGAACGGTGTTTTCATAAAGCGATTGGATTCTTTCCAGTTCAAAGGTTTCAAAATTCATGGGGTGGTACTCCTTTCTAAATAGCTTTAAGCCTTAAGCAATAAGTGATAAGCTGTAAGCGGTATTCCTGCTTGTGGCTTAGTGCTTACAGCTTATAGCCTATGGTTTGAAATCAGTTTACATATCTGGATGTCCTGTATGGCGACACCTGTCAGGTCTACCACGCTGATCTGATTATCTGACGTTCTTGCCGATGATTTACCGGTAATGACGTGGCCCAGCTCAACAACCCTGTTTTCCGCAAGAGTGCCTGCCTGCCGTGCCTGAAATATTTCACCACGGGAAAGGCTCTGCTCGATGCTGTCGGCAACGATGATGTCCGTCTTCAGCAGGATAGCCGGATCCAGTTCGATCTTGTCGGACGTATCCGAGCCCATGGCGGTGATGTGCGTGCCGGGCTTGATTTGCTCTGCGGTGAGGAGTGCCTTCTTGGAAGGGGTTGCCGTTACAATGAGATTGCAGGCGTTGGCGACGTCGGCTGCCCTGAAAGTTGTTTGAATGTTATAGCCTTTTGGTGTCATCTCTTTTGTGTATGCATCGAGTTCTTCCTGATTGAGCCCCCACACCATGACATCGGTGCAAGGTACAACCGGTTTCAGATATTCGAGTTGCATTCGGCCCTGGTAGCCGGCACCAAGGATGCCGATACGATGAACGGCCTTGGGTGCCAGGTGCCGGGCCGCTACCGCACCAGCGGCAGCCGTTCGGACATTGGTGAGACAGCCTTCATCAAGCAGAATGGTTTCGAGTCTACCGGTCTTCTGGCTGAACATCAGCATGAGGCCTGCGTTCGGAGAGATGCCGAGATTTCTGTTTTCGTAGAACCCTGAGGCGATTTTGATTACATAAGCGTCATCCCCCACGATATACCCGTATTTGATATGTGCTTCTCCGGGTGGGTTTTCAAAGAGCATCTCCCCCACAGGCGGCACCACGACACTACCGCTGGAATAGGCCACAAAGCCTTCCTGAATGGTATCGATGATGTGGGAGATCTGCATGTTCTTCAATATGTCCTCGATCTGATCGAGGGAGATGGTACGAACTGTCTGTTTAAGCGCCTTCATTCAGAACCTCCTTAATCAATTCCAATGTAATTTTTTTCCCACTGATGATCAAAACAGTATTTTTCCCTTTAAACCGGTCTTTATCCTTTAACAGGCAAGCCACCGAAAGGGCTGCCGCACCTTCGATGAGTATCTGATGCTGTCCGATCATGTGTCTGATGGCCGTCCTGATGTCACTTTCACTGACCAGCATGTAGTCATTGACGGCTTCCTGACAGATGTCAAATGTTGAGGAACCCGGTTCTATGCCGCCGGCAGTGCCATCAGCAAGGGTCGGTTTTGATGCCATTTCGATGATTTTTCCGGCTTTGATGGATTCATACATGACGGCTGAGTTTTCCGGCTGGCAACCGATGATATGGATATTTTCATCAACCGTTTTCAGGTATCCTGCGATGCCGGATATCAATCCGCCACCGCCCACCGGTACCAGGACGGTATCGATGGTATCGAGCTGATCGCACAGTTCCACGGCGATGGTTCCCTGCCCGCCGATGATCCGAGGGTCATTGTAGGGAGAAATGAACACCTGTCGGTTTTTATTTGCGGTTTCCCTGGCAAGGGTTTCGCTCATGATACAGTCTGTTCCGAAGAACTTAAGGTCCACGCCGTATTGGCGGAGGTTGTTTACCTTGGCTGGAGATGCATTTTCAGGCAGGTAGACAACACCCTTGCCACCGAATTTCTGGAGGATGGCCGCAAAGGCGGTACCATGATTTCCGGAAGAAGCGGTGACGACCGGACCTTGACGATCTTCTGACGACAGGGACAGAAACTTGTTCAGTGCACCTCTG
>JAOZSO010000252.1:0-5405 GCA_029939655.1 Desulfobacterales bacterium | reverse complement strand
CCATACAATACAATATGGTACAGCTGCCAGTCATGTATGGTAACGATCAGACGGTAGCTCTGGGCAAGGATGATGTAGATAAAGTACATCATGACAACTTCAACCAGATATGCCCCGGCAAAGAAGGGCAGAATACACAGCCCAATTATCCCTATAAATATGGGCGTGAGCCCCCAGTTCCTGAATTTCTCAACGTTAAGCAACGACACGGCCCATTAACCCCTGTGGTTTAATTACTAATACGATGGCCATAACGGTAACAGAAACCATTACAGCTGTAACGCCGTCGACAAAGGTGGTAACAAAGGTCATGACAAAGCCAAAAAGAATAGCGGCAAGCGTAGCACCGCCGATGCTTCCCATTCCTCCAACTACCACAACGATGAGGGCAGGCAGAATGATGTGGCCCCCTAGCGAAGGCGTAACCGCATATATTGTAGACATCAGCCCCCCGGCCAGACCGGCATAGGCGCCAGCGATAGCCAACGCCAAGGCCGTCATCCTGTTGATATTTATCCCCTGTAACGATGCGGCTTCCGGATCCAGAGCCACAGCACGTAAGGCTCGGCCCTGCCTAAAATTCCGCATAAAGAACATGAGTCCTCCTATGGAAACAACAGCAAACGGTAATAGAAGCACCCTTTGGAAAGCTACGCGGGCACCCATAAGTGTAACGATGTTCATATAAGGGCTGGGTATGGGCCTTGAGAGACCCCAACCCCATATTTCACCCACCAATACCTCAAAAACAAACATCAATCCCATGGTTGCAATAAAACCGGAGACCACATCACCCTGCAACGGCCGGAAAATCACTCGCTCAACGATGAGACCAAGAACGGCACCCACCACCACGGCTGCTGCTACGGCCCACCAGAACGGCCAGCCGCCCAAAGCATAGAGTGCATATACGGTATAGGCGCTAACCATGAAAAAATGACCATGAGCTAAATTCGCCATCTGCATTACACCAAAGGCCAAAGTCAACCCTACAGCTATCAAAGCATACATGCCACTAGCCATTATCGCATTGGCAGTGGTTTGTATTAAAAGTTGGCTATTCATATGCTGCCCTATCCTCTATTAACGCTTGTGAATACGAAATTCAGTTTCCAAGTGGTGTTTTTCGGGTGGGCGGTGTTACCGCCCACCGTGAACGGTTTATTTTCGCTGGGTCCAATGCTGCCCACGCTCTTTAACCGCCTTAAGAGCGATCGGCTTGATAGCTTCAAACCAAGGCTCGAAGTTCAAGTGAGCGATTATGCGTTTGTCATTGGCTTTGAGGTCGAACATGTTCATGGGAACAGGCTGTTCAATCATGTTCTGTATCCCGAACATCTCCTGGCCACTCATGTGCCCCGGACCGAGGATGGTCGGAAACGACGACACTTTTCTCAAAGCAGCCAGTATGGCGTCGTTGGAGGGCCACTCTCCCGGAGTATCCTGACCGGCAATCTGGGCGCCGATACACCATGGAATGAGCCACACCACATGATCCCAGTCAATGCCGGTCATACGACGATGGACGTCCCCAGGAGCTCCCGGGCCATACCTGTCATTCCATATACGCGTGAATGAAGCCTGCCATGAGTTTTCGCCCCACCACGGATCATCCATCAAGGGGAAACTGTCTATAGCAGCGCGTGCGGCAGGAAACTCCGGTGGAATCTTGGTCAAGTTGGTTTCCCAGTCAGCGTAATTCTGGACCACCACACCCTTGAATCCCTGCAGATACAACTGTTCCCACATTAGGGTTTGGTATTCGGGCCAGGCTTCGCAGAGGCTGATAACGTCAGGATTCTTTGCCATCACGGCGGTGATGATCGGGGCAAAGTCGGTTGTATCAACGCTGAAAAACTTCTCGTAGACAATCTCGAATCCCTGGGAAATAGCTGCACCGATTTCCCAGGCCCCAACCTGGCGGGACATGATGTCATCCTGTGTGGTCAATGCATATCTCAACGGTCTTCCCAGCTCTTTTTCAGAAGGCAATACCATCTTGGCTATCAGCGCATTGAACATGTTGCACTGGGGGGTGACGTCGCCGCCGGCAACAACGTATGGGCGGCTGGGTTGCATGTCGGTGGGAACCAGGGAAGCGTAGATTACCTTGTGCTTGGTGAGGAAGGGAGCCGTCGCGTTGGCAGGATCTCCGCCAATGGCGCTGATAAATTTAACATCATGTTGCAGCACCAATTGTCTGGCGCCCTGAAGTGCCTTTGCTGCGTTCGCCTCGTCGTCGAATTGATACATCTTCAAAGGATATCTTTTGCCACCGACGAGGAGTCCACCGGTTTTGTTCACTGCCTCGATCCAGATAGAATTTCCGGTCACACCAGGAAGTCCCCACCCGGCATCAGGTCCCGAAAGTGCGGCTAAAAAACCGACGTTGATCGTTTCACCTTTTGGATGTGTTTTTCCAATCTGCTGATCAGGCAGATGGCTCAATAGAACGCCCTCGTCCTCGCTAAGCTTTTCGGATGCGGATATTGCTACGGACGGTAACACAATTGCAAACACTGCGAGAAATAGGATGCAACTAACCAGTTTTCCTAATCTTTTTCTTTGCATTTATCTTCTCCTTTTCTTTCGTAAGAAAATGGTAATCACGCCGGCTGGGAAGAAGGCCCATACACCGAAGATAGTGAAACAGTGATAACGGTCAAAATACAGAATAATCAAGAAATATGCCAAGTTCTCCAGTCAATCTATAATTAGTTGAATTACAGTTAGTTATGGGAGATTTGCGAGATTTGCATATAAAAGAAGCGTTGGATGAACATTATGAAATGGTTCATCATTAGGAAACCGATGTTCACTAATAGTGAACATCGGTTCGGGCCGAGTGCGCGTTCGCGTTGACATGCCAACCTAGTCTATCCACACCGTGCTTCTTCATGAGGGTAAACAAACGCGTACGCCCCAGCCCCGATATCTTGCAGGCTTCTTTGATACCCCCACTGGTTGTGGCCATCAGGTCCTGGAGGTACGCTTTTTCCGCCTTATCAATAACGGAATCCCTATAGGATTTTATGGTGGGCAAACTTGGTTTCGGCATGTTACTTTCAGGCAGGGGTCTGGAAGTGAGGTCGCCTTTAGGGGGCAGGACTGTTGATCGTGCCATTTTGATGCGGATGTGTTCAGGAAGATGTTTGGGAAAAAGGATCGGTTCGTGATAAGCCTCACTGATGGCTGCCTCTAGGGTATTATACAGTTCGCGTATATTTCCGGGCCAATCGAATTGGTTCAGACTGCCGATAAAATCCGGTGAGTAGCCCTTGGATTCGAGGCCTTGCTTGGCAAATATACAGCCGGTCAAATAACCCACCAGGTCCTTGATATCCTCTTTACGATTACGGAGGGGCGGCAAGTCGATGGATACACCCCTGAGACGGTACAATAAGTCCTGCCGGAGTTTCCTGTTCTTGACCATATGCTCCAGGGACTTGTTGGTGGCAGCCACCAGACGAAAATCGCTTGCGATTTCATGATTCCCGCCAACGCGACGATATTGCCTCTCCTGAAGCACTCGCAGAAAGGCTTTTTGGAGCTGAGGACTCAGTTCACCCACTTCGTCCAGAAACAGGGTGCCGCCGTTTGCCTGGGCGATGAGCCCTTCGGTAGCGCGATCTGCACCGGTAAAGGCGCCCTTTTCGTGTCCGAAAAGCTGGCTTTCCACGAGAGTCTCCGGGAGCGCCGCGCAATCGACAACCACAAATGGCTGATCGCTACGGGCACTATTGCGATGAATGGCCCGGGCGAATAGCTCTTTGCCGGTTCCTGTTTCACCAGTAATCAACACGTTGGCATCTGTACGGGAGGTTTGGGCAACTGTGTGAAGACAGGACCGGATCTGAGAGCTTTCACCGATGATGCCGCTGCGTTCGAGGAGCATGGGCGACTCTCCGGTGGATTTGATTCCCTCACGGTACTGCAGGACCCGCTTGAGGGGTAAAATGATATTCTTGGGAGACAGGGGCTTTTGTAGATAATCCCATGCACCGTTTTTTATAGCCATTTCTGCACCATTTGAATCTCCGGCACCGGTGATGATGATCACCTCAGGTGGAAAGTTGGTATCGCGGAGCTTGGACAGTATTTCAAGCCCGTTGCCGTCCGGCATTTTCACATCCAGAAAGATTACATCGAAGCCGAGGGATGTAGCATGCGTCAGGCCCTCCTTTAGCGTATGGCAGTAAACGGTCTTGTGGCCGATGTTTTCCACGAGATCGGCCAGCATTTGACAGATTTCCACATCATCATCAATGATCAATACGTCTGCCATTGGCATCCTCCTTATTCTCAGGGCTGGACAGAATTTGATTGACGATCTCCGCCAATCGCCGCGGCCCAAGTGGCTTTTTGATAAATAGCCGGATACCGTGTGCCGCAGTCATCTCCTCGGTTCCCGGCGAGCTGAAACCGGTACACAGTACGATGGGCATATCCGGTCTGACCTTATGGATTCTTCCGGCCAGATCGAACCCGGTCATGTCGGGCATAGTCTGATCGGTAATCACAAGATTAAATCGGTCCGGGTCGGCCAAAAAGAGATCCAGGGCGTCTTTACTGCTGGTTTGGGCCTCGACACCGTATCCAAGGTACTCCAGTATTTCCTTGCTGTATGCCACCAGGGATTCTTCATCGTCCACAAACAGGATTTCCCCCGTACCCTTGAGCATAGGAAGGACGGGCTTTGCATGGGGGGGTTCCGGTTCCATGTCCAGACGAGGGAACAGGACGTGAAAGGTGGTTCCTTCACCAAGCCGACTCTCAACCTTGACCACACCGTGGTGGTCGTTGACGATCCCATGCGCGACCGCCAGTCCCATACCGGTTCCTTCTCCCGGTTTCTTAGTGGTGTAAAAAGGTTCAAAAATCCGCTCGATCTCTCCCTCTTCGATTCCCATGCCGGTATCTGCAATGGATAGTTGAATATAGGCCCCGGGCCTGAGCCCGGCATCCATGGTGGCATCTTCAGCATCCAGATCACGTTGGCACAGACTTACTGTCAGAGTACCACCCTTTGGTTCCATGGCCTGGGCCGCATTGGTACAAAGGTTCATCAAGATCTGATGCATCTGGGTTGGGTTGGCCATGGTTACATCGCTCGGACAGTCAATGGCCTCCTTAATCTTGATTGTGGCGGGTATGGAGGCCCGTAATAGATAGAGAGCTTCCTTGAAAATAGGGCTGAGCTTCAAGGGTTTCTTTTCCTGATCCGAATGCCGGCTGAAGGTCAGGATCTGGTCCACCAGATTTTTGGCACGATAGGCACCCTTGAGGATGTGCTCTAGCCGTGTTGCCAAAGAGGGGTTCCCCTTCACATCGAACATCTCGATCATCTCCCCAAACCCGATAATGGCACTGAGAATATTATTGAAGTCGTGGGCAATACCTCCTGC
>JAOZSO010000251.1:0-5408 GCA_029939655.1 Desulfobacterales bacterium | reverse complement strand
GGGGAGGTCGTAAAGACATTTTCCCAGGACAAACTCATCGATGTTCTCCTGACGGAAATCGAGGGGTATGAACAGCAATACCAAGAATCAGAATCATGGAAGGATCAAAATGGGAAAAAAGATAAAAACAGCCATAACACCCACACGCGCTGAAGATTACCCTGAATGGTATCAGCAGGTTGTCAGGGCGTCTGAAATGGCGGAAAAATCATCGGTTCGGGGATGTATGGTCATCAAACCCTGGGGATATTCCCTGTGGGAGAATATTGTTCGCGAAATGGACGATATGTTTAAAGCGACGGGGGTGCGGAATGCCTATTTTCCCTTGTTCATTCCCGTTAGTTTTTTGGAGAAAGAGGCCCAACATGTGGAAGGCTTTGCCAAGGAATGCGCAGTGGTCACCCATCATCGACTCAAAAAGGAAGCCGACGGCACCCTGGTACCGGCCGGCCGGTTGACCGAGCCTTTGGTGGTACGGCCTACCTCGGAAACAATTATCGGTGATTCTTTTTCCAGGTGGATCAGCAGCTATCGGGACCTGCCGTTGCTCATCAACCAGTGGGCCAATGTGGTCCGGTGGGAAATGCGTACGCGAATATTTTTAAGAACGAGCGAATTCTTGTGGCAGGAAGGCCACACGGCACATGCCACCAGGGAAGAGGCGCAAGAGCGAACCCGTATGATGCTCGACGTTTATGCCGGATGCGTTGAAGACTATCTGGCGATTCCCGTGCTGAAGGGGCGAAAATCGCCTGCCGAAAGATTCCCGGGCGCCGTTGATACGTTGTGCATCGAAGCCATGATGCAGGACAGGAAGGCACTTCAGGCCGGAACCTCTCATTTCCTGGGGCAGAATTTTGCCAGGGCTTCAAATATCAAATTCCAGACGGCGGACGAAAAAGAAACCTATGCCTGGACAACATCCTGGGGGACCTCGACCCGCCTGGTGGGAGGACTTATCATGGCACACGGTGATGATGACGGTGTCATTCTTCCCCCGAAAGTAGCCTCGGCGCATGCCGTCATTCTTCCCATTATCAGAAAACCTGACGATCGCTCGAAAGTCATGCCCTTTGTAGATCAACTGGCATCCGAATTACGGGAACAGGTATACCATCGACGCTTGCTGAATATCGAGGTTGACGACAGAGATATCGGGGGTGCCAGAGGCTGGGACTGGATCAAGAAAGGGATCCCCATCCGTATCGAGATCGGACCCCGGGACATTGCTGAAAATTCGGTCTTTGTTGGACGGCGGGACCGGCATTACAAGGAAAAGGTGTCCATTAACAGGGACACCTTTGTAGCCGAATTTACCAAGACACTGGACGATATCCAGGCCACGCTTTTTAACCGGGCTGTCGCTTTTAGAGAGGCGAATACGGAGCATATCGAACAAAAAGATCTTTTTTATGATTATTTTACACCAAAGAACTTGGAAAAGCCGGAAATTCATGGCGGGTTTGCCGTATCGCCATGGTGCGGTGACGAGGCCTGCGAATTAAAAATCAAAGAAGATCTGAGTGTTTCCATACGCTGTATTCCTTTTGACGGCGCTTCTGCCAAGGGTGCCTGCATCTGTTGTGGAAAGCCGGGAACGCAGGAGGTAGTATTCGCAAAAGCCTACTAGCCATAGGCTGTAATATCGAACTTAATTTGTAATGCAGACCACGCTGGTAGTAACATAATCGCAGTATGGTATTGCCTCAGGTAGATAGGCTGTTAGACTGTAGGCTGTAGAAAAAGATCGTGCGTTATTATACGAAACTCAGCGTGTTTGAACAGGTCAACGAAGCGCGACTTCTAACAGTCTAATAGTCTACAGCCTAAACAACCTAAGTTGTTAAGTGGAGTATACGATTTCAAAATGATCAGAATCAACGATATCGTCGACAGGGTGATGGAATACAATCCAGGCGCAAACGTCGATATTATCGAGCGTGCTTATGTGTACTCTGCCAGGGTTCATCTCGGCCAGATGCGATTGTCCGGAGAGCCTTACCTGTCTCACCCCCTCGAAGTAGCCGCAATCTTATCTGAGATGAAGCTCGATGAAGAGAGCATCGCTGCCGGTCTGCTTCACGATGTCATCGAAGATACCAAGGCAACTCCTGAAGAGATTGAAGATATCTTTGGCCCCGAGATAAAAAACATTGTTTCGGGCGTCACCAAGTTAAGCAAACTTCCGTTCAACAGCAGTGAGGATCGCCAGGCGGAGAGTATCCGGAAGATGCTCCTGGCCATGGCCGATGACATCCGGGTGATTCTCATCAAGCTGGCCGATCGTCTGCACAATATGAAAACCCTTCAGTTTCATAAAGAGAATAAGCGTAGAGCCATTGCCAAGGAAACCCTCGATATTTATGCACCTATATCTGCACGTCTTGGGATCTACTGGATAAAAAATGAACTGGAAGACATGTCCTTCCGGTATCTTCAACCTGAAGAGCATGAGCGGATTGATCGTTTCATCAACAAGGACATCGCGGAACGGGAAAAATATATAGAAGAGGTGAAAAGTTACATTAAAAAAAAGATGGATGACAGCGGGCTTGTGAGTGAGGTTCTCGGTCGTCACAAGCATATTTCCAGCATCCATCAAAAGATGGTCCAGCAGGATCTCAGTTTTGAAGAAGTCTACGACATCATCGCCTTTCGAATTATATTGGAAACCATACCAAAGTGCTATGAGGCTTTGGGCCTTGTCCATTCACTGTGGAGGCCGATTGCAAAAAAATTCAAAGATTACATCGGGGTTCCCAAGGCGAATATGTACCAGTCACTCCACACCACGGTTGTCGGCCCTTACGGGGAACGCATCGAGATCCAGATTCGGACGCGGGAAATGGATCAGGTTGCCAAATCCGGCATTGCGGCACACTGGGGCTATAAGGAAGGAAAGCGGGTCGATAACCAGGCCAGTGAAAAGTTTGCCTGGATTCAAAATCTGGTGGAAAATCAGGCCGAATTTCTGGACCCGCAGGAATTTTTGGAAAATGTTCGTATCGATCTGTTCCCGGATGAAGTTTGTGTGTTCACGCCCCAGGGGGAGATTAAATCTTTGCCGAAAGGTGCGACGCCCATTGATTTTGCCTATATGATTCACAGCGAAGTCGGAAATCAATGTACGGGCGCCAAGGTAAATGGTCGGATGGTACCGCTGAAATATGAGATACAAACCGGAAATATTGTCGAAATCATAACCTCGAAAGGGAGCCATCCAAGTAAGGATTGGCTGAATTTTGTCAAGACGGTCAAGGCACGCTCCAAGATACGGCAGTGGATCAAAATCCAGGAAAAGGAGCGCAGTCTATCTCTTGGCAGGGAAATGTGTGAAAAAACATTTCGAAAGCACAAGCTCAACTTCAATGCTCTGATCAAGTCCGAAGAGATGCGTGAAGTCGTGGCCCATTTCGGGTTCAAGACAGTGGACGATCTGATAGCAAGTGTCGGTTACGGGAAAACGACGCCTGTCCAAATCGCGCGGCGACTGGCGTTAAAGACGGAAACCTTTGATGCCGACGAATCATTGTTCAACAGGCTTGTCAGTCGTGTCAGAAAACGGAAGCCAACTGTTGGCGTCGTGGTCAAGGGTGTTGATGACATGTTGGTCAAGTTCGGCAAATGCTGTCAGCCGGTTCCCGGGGATATCATTACCGGCTACATTACCCGCGGCTACGGTGTGACCGTTCATCGCACCAGCTGTGTCAATGCCCTGAAAATGAGCCCCGAACGGCGAATCGATGTAGAATGGAGTCTGGAAACGCAGGAGAGTTATCCGGTCAAGATACGGATCAATTCTCTGGACAGGGTCGGCCTGCTGGCGGACATGGCAGCGACCATCAGCAAAAACAATGCAAATATTCTCAGCCTGAATACCCAAACCAATGACGACCAGAGCGTTGATTCTGTGTTAACCCTCGGAATCGAGAGTACCGCTCACCTCGAAAAAGTCCTGATGGATCTAAAAAAAATCAAGTATGTTCAAAGTGTTAAAAGATTAGGTTAGGGTGCTTTAACGACACGCCCTGATTTGATGCAACTGGTGCAGACAACCATCTTTTTGGTCCGGCCTTTGTTCAGAGCACGAACACTTTGCAGATTGGGATTGAATCTTCTCTTGGTTACATTATGTGCATGGCTTACATTGTTGCCAACCATGGGTTTTTTTCCGCATATTTCACAAACTCTTGACATCTTACTATCTCCTTGTCACTTGATGATGAACAATATTTAAACTCTATATTATTACACCAGTAAATGATGCGTGTAAAGCCTTTTTACTTTTTTTGCCGCGTTCTCACTCTTGAGCCTCTTCTAACATTGCGGCTTGACACAGCTTGATGAACTCGATGGTTTTTGCCTGTATTTCGGGAAATTCCTTCCACGTGGAGGCCACCGATTGAAACCGGGCCAATGCCGACGAATAATGCTTTGTCCGGTAGTAGAAGCGGCCGATATAGAATTGATTTTCAGCGAGACTCTTTTGGCATATTGTGATCTTTTCCAATACTTCTTTGGAAAGCGGGTCGTCGGGGTACTTTTTGATCAGCCGTTCGTACGTTTCGATGGCCTTTAATGCCGGTGTCTGGTCACGGTCTATGGTACCCAGTTGTTTGAAATGACAATTTCCGATCTGTTGAATAACATAGGGGATGGCTTCATTGTTAGGATGAAGCTCTTCAAATTTTTCGTAGGCAAAAATAGCATCATCGTATTCTTTGAGACGGTAGTACGCATCCGCGATTTTCAATTCAGCAAGTTTTGCAAATTTGCTGAAGGGGTACCAGTCCCGAAGTTTTTCAAAGTATACGATGGATTTATTGTAATCTTTTTCTGCGAACTCGTCCATGCCGTTTTTCGCGAGTTCATGCGCAGGTTTGTCAATATCCGGATCCCGGTAAGTGCAGGCAGCAAACAACACACAGGCGATGAGCATCAGCAGAAACACCGGTTTTTTCATCGGGTTGGGCACTAAAGCACCTTGTTGATAGCTTCTTCAAGCTTGGATTTGGCGACCATGCCGGTAATCTGATCCACCACGTTTCCTCCCTTGAAAAAGATGAGCGTTGGTATCGCCTTGATGCCGTACTTGCTAGGTGTCGCAGGATTGTTGTCCACGTTGCATTTTGCGAAGACAACCTGATCACCAAAGGTTTCCGAAAGTTCCTCAACGATAGGGCCAATTGCTTTACAGGGGCCACACCAGGGTGCCCAGAAATCGACCAGGACGGGTTTGTCCGCTGCCAGCACATCGGTGTCAAAACTACTGTCTTCTACTTCTAAAATTCCTTCAGTCATGTTAACGGTTCCTTTCTTTAACCTGAATTAAATTCAAACGAATCAGTGAAATATAATAAGTCACCCTCGCAATGTCAACCTACAACCCGGCACAGGCGATGGAAAAA
>JAOZSO010000250.1:182-5413 GCA_029939655.1 Desulfobacterales bacterium | reverse complement strand
AATAAGCGGCGAAGCCGCGTCAAATAAAATCACAACGTGATTTTATGGAGGTACGGATGGATTACAAGCAAACCTTGAATTTGCCGAAGACGAAATTTCCCATGAAAGCGAACCTGGTGGTTCGCGAGCCGGAACAGCTCGCCGCATGGGAGGCCTTGAACCTTTATGACAGAATCCGTGAGGAATCCAGGGATCGGGAACCTTTTATCCTGCATGACGGCCCTCCTTATGCCAACGGCAATATTCATATTGGTACGGCCCTAAACAAGATACTGAAAGATATTATTGTCCGCTCGCGCCAGATGTCCGGGTTCAACGCCGTTTACGTACCTGGATGGGACTGTCATGGCCTGCCCATCGAGCATAATGTCGACAAGGAGATGGGTGACAGGAAAAGGGAGGTTTCCCAGGCTGATTTCCGTCGCAAGTGTCGGGCGTATGCTGAAAAGTTCATTGATATACAGCGGGAAGAATTCAAGCGACTGGGGGTCATGGGCGAATGGGAGAACCCTTACTTGACCATGAAGTATCGCTACGAAGCGATTATCGCCACCGAATGTCTGAAGTTCGGGCTCAACGGCGGTCTTTTCAGAAGCAAAAAACCGATTCACTGGTGCTGTAGCTGCCAAACCGCCCTGGCCGAAGCTGAAATCGAATACCACGATGAAACCTCCCCGTCCATATATGTCAAATTTCCCATGATCGACGGGTTGGATGACGAAATGCCGGCGCTCAAGGGAAAGGCGGTATCGGTCATCATCTGGACAACGACACCCTGGACCATACCGGCAAACCTGGCTATCGCCCTGCATCCCAATTTTATCTATGCGGCTGTGGATGTCGGTAATGATGATGTCTATATCCTTGCCAGGGAACTGGTGGAAAACTGCATGCAGACTTTCGGTATTTCCGACTATACAATTCTTGCCGAAATTGAGGCCTCGATGCTGGAACGAAAAAAATGTCGCCATCCTCTCTACGACAGGGAGTCCATGCTGATAATCGGCAGTCATGTCACTCTGGAAGCGGGAACCGGTTGTGTTCATACGGCACCGGGTCACGGTCGGGAAGACTACGAAGTGGGAATGGCATACGGCATGGATGCCTATTCTCCGGTGGATGATAATGGTCGTTTTACTGATGATGTTGCCTTTTTCAAGGGTGGCTTTGTTTTCGACACCAATAAAATGATTAATGAAAAACTGAATGAAACAGGGGCCTTGCTGGCCAGTGAAACCATCAAGCATTCTTATCCTCATTGCTGGCGATGTAAAAAACCTGTGATTTTTCGGGCAACCCCCCAGTGGTTTATCTCCATGGACAAGACCGGTCTGAGAGAAAAAACGTTGAAGGCCATCGATAATGTTGAGTGGATACCACACTGGGGCAAAGACCGGATATTCGGTATGATTGAAAACCGTCCGGACTGGTGTATCTCCCGGCAGCGTGCATGGGGGGTTCCCATAGCCGCTTTTTATTGCAGCGATTGTGGAACATTGTTGTTGAATCAGGAGATGATCGACAAGGTGTTTCAATTGTTCGAAGAGCACGGCGCTGATGCCTGGTTTGAAAGAGATACCAGTGATATACTTCCCGAAGGCGCAGCCTGTGAAAGCTGTGGAGGGCAAACATTTGTTAAGGAAACCGATATTCTGGATGTCTGGTTCGACTCCGGTGTGAGCCATGCTGCCGTACTCGAAGATCGGGACTACCTGAGATGGCCCGCGGAACTCTACCTGGAGGGGAGTGATCAGCACCGGGGCTGGTTTCATAGCTCACTCTTGACTGCGGTGGGCACCCGGGGAAGCGCGCCCTATAAATCTGTTTTAACCCATGGATTCGTGGTGGATGCCGATGGCCGCAAAATGTCCAAATCGATTGGAAATGTCATTGCACCCAAGAAAGTAATCGATAAATATGGTGCGGAAATATTGCGTCTCTGGGTGGCGGCATCCGATTACAGGGACGATATTCGTATTTCTGAAAATATATTGAGGCAACTCAGTGATGCCTACCGTCGCATTCGAAACACAAGTCGTTTCATGCTCGGAAACCTGTACGACTTTGATCCTGAAAAGGACAGCGTCTCTTACGACGAAATGCCGGAAGTCGATCAATATGCACTGCATCGTCTCTACGGAATCATCGAAAAAACGCGCAGGGCTTACGACACCTATGAATTTCATGTGATCTACCATGCGCTTTACAATTTTTGTACCCTGGATCTGTCGGCGTTTTATCTGGATATCCTGAAAGACCGCCTTTATATATCTCCACCGACCTCCGTGGCAAGGCGAAGCGCCCAGACCGTCATGTACGCCATCCTGGATGCCATGGCACGACTGATGAGTCCGATTCTGCCCTTCACGGCTGAGGAAATCTGGAGATATATGCCCGGTCGGAATGGACAGGAAAAGAGCATCCATCTGCAGAGCCTCCCTGAAGCCGAGACCGCATGGAAAAATGATGCATTGGCCCAAAACTGGAAACTGTTACTCGATATCCGCGGCGAAGTCACCAAAGCGCTCGAGGAAGCCAGAACTCGGAAGCTGATCGGCCATCCTCTCGATGCCGCCGTGACCCTGTCCGTTGATTCGGAATCGTATAAGATATTGAAGCCATACGCAGAGGATCTGCGTTTTATCCTCATTGTGTCCCAGGCGGAGCTGACCCAGGAATCCTTGGGAGAGCATGCTTTTCAGAGCGACGAGATAGAGGGCCTCAGCATAGAAGTGGT
Source organism: Desulfobacterales bacterium (assembly GCA_029939655.1). Lineage (GTDB taxonomy): Bacteria > Desulfobacterota > Desulfobacteria > Desulfobacterales > B30-G6 > B30-G6. The sequence continues at coordinate 2,676 of JAOZSO010000250.1, read as the reverse complement.
GCCTTCGCAGGGTGAGAAGTGTGAGCGGTGCTGGACGCACAGCCCTTCGGTTGGGTCGCATGAGGGTTTTCTCACCATCTGTGATCGTTGCGTGGGCATCATGGGGCAGTTAGATATAAGTTGAGTATTTCAAGTCGCATAATTGTAAATTTTGTGCATGTTGTGGTAATCCGATAAAAACAATCACGAAAACACGAAATTTGAAAAACACGAAAAAGTTCATGTTCTTTTTCGTGATTTCGTGATTTCGTACTTTCGTGATTTCGTGATAAAATCTCTTTCTCCCGGCATAAAGGCTGAGTGTTGTACGCCAAACGGTTTGTCCGGATTTGGTTTGAAACAAGGGAAAAATTAAAATGAACGCAGAGTTCGGGGGTTCCCTGTCGTCAATCTTGAAAAATCGGTATGTCAAGCTGTTGCTGATAGCCGGGACTGTCTGCACCGTGGATCAGCTTGTGAAGGCCCTGATTGTATCGACAGTTCCTGTATACCAGACGATTTCCGTTATCCCTGGGTTTTTCAACCTGACACACATCTATAACCCGGGCGGCGCCTTTGGTTTCCTGTCCGGCAGTCCTTCAGAGCTGCGACATTTTTTCTTTGTGATAGCGTCGGTTGTGGCCATGGGCCTGATCCTCTTTCTCTACGCCAAGACACCGCCCGGTCATGGGTTGCTGGAATTCGGTCTGTCTTTGATCCTGGGAGGGGCTGTCGGCAATATCATAGACAGAATTCGCATTGGGAAAGTGATCGACTTTCTCGATATTTATGTCAAAGGGATTCACTGGCCGGCATTTAATGTCGCCGACAGCGCCATCACCATAGGTATCGGCCTGTTTATATACCATCTGCTTTTCAAAGAAGTAAATTGACGGTTATCAAACACAACGAGGTTCAGCGACACATTAAGCGCTTAACGCAGGATAAGGGTTCGGTTTCCTGTCCGGTTTACTTGCTTTATGGTGAGGAAGTGTTGATCAAGACGGCGCTTCAAACGGTGTTGAACGTTCTCATACCCGAGTCATCCAGGCAATACAGCTATGAAGCCTGGGATGGAACCCATGAGAACGTCCTTGCCGCTGTCCAGAGTTTGAATACCTATGCGTTGCTGGAAAGTGGCAAGGTAGTGTCATTGCTGGACAGCCCCCTTTTTTCTGCAACTCAGAAAGGAACAGCCTCATCGGACAACGCCCGGAAAGGACGATCAGTGCCCGGCGATGCCGCTCAAATACTGATAGCGGCCCTGGAAGACAAATTTCCAGACAACCATTATTTAATCATGACGGCTGCAGCTGTCGATAAGCGTCGACGGCTCTACAAGCTCACGGAAAAGGCTGGTCTGGTGGTTGACTGTTCTGTGCCGCAAGGTGATCGACAGGCGGACAGGGTCGCACAGGATGCCGTTCTCAGGGAAGGCATGCAAGGCCTTCTTTCAAAACACGATAAAGTGTTGGAACCTTCAGCTTTTGAGGCACTCTGCGACATGACCGGGTTTGACATCCGGACATTTCAGAATAATCTCAACAAGCTTATCGATTATGTAGGAGATAGAAAAAAAATCACCCTAGAGGATATTTCGGTTGCTCTGGAGCGAACCAAGCAGGACCCTATTTATGCATTTACGAATGCCTTGTCGGAAAAAGATGTTGGGAACGCGTTATTTTACATGGATTCACTGCTTTCAAACGGATATCATGAGTTGCAGCTCTTGGCGGCAGCGGTCAATCAGGTCAGGCGGTTGCTTGTCATCAGGCACTTTGCAACCGCATCTGCCGGGGGTGCCTGGCAGGCCGGTATGTCCTACAATACCTTCCGGGACCAGGTCATGCCCCTGATTCAAACCCACGACACGGCTTTGAAAGAACAGCTGGCGGACTGGGACCGGTCTCTTTCGGGTGACGAGGAGATGGCCGGTGAGCCAAAAAAACGGTTGACAGGGACCGACCTTCTTATTGCGCCGAACCCGAACAATGCCTATCCCGTGTATAAACTGATGCAGAAGGCCATGACGTTCCATGCAGCAGAGCTTCTTGACGCACTGAAGGTACTGGGCCGAGCGGATGGACATCTCAAATCTTCCGGGCAACCGCCCAGGTCAATTCTTGCGGATGCGATATTGAGTATATGTAGTGGGTTAGATCAACAGAATTCAAGAAGGAGATGAGGGTTTGAGGGGCAAGCAATTGTCATTTGCTGCGCGTAAATAGAGACCGTTTTAGGTTTTATGTATTAGGTTTTAAGTTAGTACCGAGCTAAGAGCCATCAGCTATGAGCAGCAATGAATTACGCGCGCAGCGCTAATGTCGTCCGCAGGACAAATGACTATCAATGACGCCCGCAGGGCATAATTACACGCGTAGCGCAAATATCACACAAAGTGTAAATAACGCCCGTCAGGGCAAATGTCGTCCGAAGGACAAATATCGCACGAAGTGCAAATTACAGCCAAAGGCGATTAGTATGCTAAGGTTTGTCAAACAACAGGAACAAAAAC
>JAOZSO010000250.1:0-172 GCA_029939655.1 Desulfobacterales bacterium | reverse complement strand
TATACCCCTAAAAGGCTATCGAGATAACGGTCATTTGCTTCGCGTCATTAATATACGTGTTAGTCCCTTAACTGTAAAATTTGTGTATTTTGTGGCAAAAAAATAAAAACAATCACGAAAACACGAAATCTGAAAAACACGAAAAGTTTCATGATCTTTTTCGTGATTTCGT
>JAOZSO010000249.1:0-5416 GCA_029939655.1 Desulfobacterales bacterium | reverse complement strand
CCCTTTTTCATGTTAGCCCGAACATTTCATGAAACTTGACGAGGAATTCTTTTTTCGCCTTTATATGTCAGCAAATAGCCTTGACATTGCACGTTAATCAGAATGGTACGGTTCGTCATAAAGGAATGACTGGCTATTTGACTCGTCAAATTTCACCCTTCGGGCTTTCCTGATCGGCCCTGGCACTGCGTTATTCAGCCTTCGCAGTAAATGACTACGACTTCAGGCTGAAATGCCTTGCGCCAGAATCGATCAGGTTTGTGAATTATCCGGGTTTAATTGTCATTTAATTAAGATGTGGAGATAATATGAGAAACGTGTTTCTACTGATATGCCTTTTATCACTTTGCACCATGATGGCGGCCTGCAGCACGGGCGGTAGTGTGGTCCGTGTGATCAATGTGGCGGAAGAAGAGGAGATTGAGGGGCTTGACCCGGTGGAGCTTGATCGGCTTGCCAAGATCAAAGCGGCGGAACAAAACAAATCCAACGGTCTCGGCCTGAACCACATTATCAAGAGTACGCCTTCCTATAATATTGTCGAATACCTGTCACTCAGACCCGACGCCAACAATCCTGCCGCAAAAGATTACACTGTCGGGGGGTATGATGTCCTCGATATTACGGTCTATGAAGAGCTGGATCTTTCCCGCCAGGGTGTCCGTGTCAGCGCCGACGGGTATATTTCCTTCCCGCTGATTAACCGTGTGGCGGTGGGCGGGCTTACCACTTCGGACATTGAAATTATTATATCCAACCGTCTGGCAGAGGGACAATTTATGCTCGATGCACACGTTTCCGTGACGGTGAGCGACTACCGGAGCAAGCAGTTCATGGCTCTCGGTCCGGTCAAAATGCCGGGTTCCTACCCGCTGAAAGCACAGGAGCGGGTTCTGGATGCCATATCAAGGGCCGGTGGCATCATGGCCGATCAGGCCGGCAGTGAAGTGATGATCATTCGGACCGAAAACCCCAACACGGCCAATGAACACAAGCTGGTTGTGCGCATCAATTTGCAGGCACTCCTGGATCAAGGCGACCAGATGTCCAACCTCCTTTTGGAGGACAGGGATTTGCTCTACATTTCCAGAGCAGAGCGTTTCTACATCATAGGTCAGGTACAGCAACCGGGATCGTTTCTCTATCTCGATAAAAATATTACCCTGGTTGAAGCCATCAGTATGGCCGGGGGATTTACCAATATTGCCGCACGCAATCGCACACGAATCGTGCGTGTGGAAAACGGGATGGAAAAGATCATCGAAGTGAAAGTGGATGCCATCACCAAGGCCGGCAAAAAAGGCCAGGATGTGCGCATCCGCCCGGGAGATGTGATTATCGTACCGGAATCCTTCTTTTAACCAAAATTCGCTGGCGAATTTTGTTTAAGTAGAGAGTAGGAAGTAGGAAGTAGGAAGTAGGGAGTAGGAAGTAGGGAGTAGGGAGTAAGGAGTAAGGAGTAAGGAGTAGGGAGTGGCTTAGTAATCAGTATGCGGGAGGAAGTTTAATCAGTGCGGGAGCACTGAGACGAAAAAGTTTTCGGAGAAAAATTTTTTATGGAAGACGAGTACAGAGAAGAAACCATCGACCTGAGGGATTACCTGCGCGTACTGCGAAAAAGGCGCTGGGTCATTATTTCCATCTTCATGGTGATCGTTCTGGGTGTGGCGGTGCACACATTCACCGCCACACCCATCTACGAGGCCTCATCCCGCATTGTCATTGAAAAAGAGAACCCCAACCTGGTCTCCATTCAGGAGGTTATGGCTGTGGACTCCACTGGTACGGATTATTACCAGACCCAGTACAAGATTATCGAGAGCCGGGTGGTGGCGCGTGATGTCATCGAGCGACTCGACCTGGCCAACAGTCCCGAGTTTCTGCCCCCGCCTGAAGACTCCGTGGTGGCCCAGGTCAAAGGATGGGTCAACGGTTTGTTGACAGGCAGCATTGAATGGTTCCGGTCTTTGATTAACACAGGGGAAATCGGTCCGGTCCATGATGCCTCACCGGGTGACGGAGCGGCGCAGGATAGTGAGCTGGTCACTGATTTCCTGCAGCGTGTGGAGGTCAGCCCCATCAGGAACAGCCGTCTGGTGGATATCCGTCTGGAGGCCAAGGATCCGGTCATGGCCGCCAGGATGGCAAACGATCTGGTCAGGGCCTACATCAATCAGAACCTGGAAATTAAACTCAGCGCTACAAAAGATGCGGTTCAGTGGCTGAGTGACCGGATATCCGAAGAACGGGCCAAGGTGGAGCAGGTGGAAAACGACCTCCTGCGATACAAGGAGAAGCACCAGATCATCACCGATTTTTCCAATGACGCCGAACTCATTACGGCCCAGAAGCTGGCCACCCTCAATCAGCAGGTCGTGGAAGCCGAGTCCAAGCGGGTAGAGACCGAAACCCGCTACCAGCAAGCTCTGGCACTCGATGATACACCGGACATGCTCGATTCCATACCCGAGGTTCTTGCCAACGACCTGGTCAAGGAAATCAAACGCATGGAGGTGGCCCTCTACAACCGGATGTCGGAGCTTTCTAAAAAGTACGGCAAAAATCATCCCCAGATGGTGGCCATCAACTCGGAACTTGTAGACTTGAAAAAACGCAAAGCCCTGGAATCCCGACGGGTAGTCAATTCGCTTAAAAACGAATATCAACTCAGCGTTGCCAAGGAAGAATCCCTGAAAAAGGCTTTGGCTCGGCAGAAAAAAGAATCCCTGGCACTCAATAAAAAAGCCGTTCAGTTCGGCGTTCTCAAGCGGCAGGCGGAAAGTTCCCGCCAGATGTACGATCTCCTCATCAAGCGCTTCAAGGAGACCTCCCTGACCGAAGAAATGAAAACCGGTAATATCCGAATTATCGATCAAGCCGAGGTTCCCGTGTATCCGGTGAAGCCCCGTAAAAAGCTGAATATTCTTCTGGCTGTGATGGTGGGGCTTTTCCTCGGTATCGGCATTGCGTTCTTGCTGGAATACATGGACAACACCATCAAACTGCCGGAAGATGTCACAGATTTTCTTAAGGTCCCATATCTGGGCCCGGTGCCGGCATTTACCATGAACGGTGCTTTGGACGACATTCCAGCGGAGTTGATTTCCGTCCACTCCCCGAAGTCAACCGCCAGCGAAGCCTACCGTGGTTTGCGAACCAGTATCTTGTTATCGTCCGCCGACAAGAAACCGCGCGTCATCATGATTACCAGTGCCGGCCCCCTGGAAGGGAAAACCCTGACAGCCTCTAATATAGCCGTCATCATGGCACGCTCGCATCAATCGGTTTTACTGATCGACGGCGATATGCGGCGACCAAGAGTTCACAAGGTATTTCAAGTTGCTCACAAGAAGGGATTGTCAGGTATCCTTGTGGGAACGGACAAGGCGGCCGATACGATTGTCAAGACCCCGGTAAAGGGGTTATACCTCTTGCCCGTCGGCCCCATTCCCCCCAATCCGTCCGAACTCATCGGTTCAAAGACTATGGGAAGATTCATTTCCAGCCTGAAAGAAAAATTCGAAATCATCATCATCGACACACCGCCCTTGACGGCCGTGACCGATGCCCTGGTACTATCCCAATTTGTCGATGGTGTCATGCTGGTAACGCGCACGGGTACCACACCGCGTCAGGTCATCAAGACCGGCCTGGAACAGTTGCAGGCGGCCAAGGCAAATATTCTCGGTGTGGTATTGAACGGTGTCAACACCGGCAAAGACAGCTACTATTATTCCCAGTACTACTACAGCTACTACGGTGAAGACCGCGACAGGAAGAAAAAGCGTGGAAAGACCAAGAAACAAAAGGGAAGTTATGCTTAGGACAGTAATAAGTAGGGAGTATGCAGTAGGGAGAAAAAAGGAGTAGGAGTACGGGGTAGGAAGTAAGGAGTAAGGAGTAGGGAGATCGTTAAGAAGGTATAGGAAAGAATATTGTCCGCCAGGGCATGATGGTTTTCCTGATCGACCAGAAATCGGAGATCAGATATCGGAGATCGGAGATCAGATATCAGAGATCAAAAACCAGTAGTCAGATGGCGCTCAGCTACCGACCTCCGATCTCTGACTTCCGATCTCTGAAATGTCCTTCGCGCCCTTGTTTACCCCGTGAAATTCTGCGAAGCAGACCCTAAAAGGGATTTCACTGGGGTGATCCATTTTTTTTAACCCCTATACGTCCAAACCAACCAGAAAATTGGAAAATTGATCGATCTCCACTGCCACATACTGCCCGGTGTTGACGACGGCCCCTCCCATATTGAGGGCAGCCTGAAAATGGCGGAATGTGCCGTAGCAGACGGCATTCACACACTTGTGGCTACGCCTCACGCCTTCAACGGAGCCTATCATACTTCCTTGCCCCATATTCTCACGCATATCGCACACCTAAGAAAAATAATTATAGAAAATCAGATCCCCATAGATATCTGCCCTGGTGCTGAAGTCCGTATCCACCAGGACATGAACCGGTCCGTGAAAGAAGGCAAAACCGCTTCCATCAACAACACCGGCCACTACATCCTGGTTGAGTTTCCCTATAACATGATACTTCCCGGAACCCGGGATGTCCTTTTTCAACTGTTTCTTAACAGCATCACGCCGGTATTGGCTCATCCGGAGCGCAACTTGGCGTTGCAGCAAAATCCGGATATTCTTTCAGACCTGGTTACCATGGGCTGTTTGGTGCAGCTGACCGCCATGAGCATTACCGGCGAACTCGGTCATGATGCCATGGAATATTCCCATTTTCTATTGAAGCAACGGCAGGCACACGTGATTGCCACGGATTCACACAATGTTGAAAACCGTCCGCCGATTCTGTCATCCGCTGTGGAAGCGACTGCCCACATATTGGGCGACACAGAAGCAGCTGAAGCCATGGTCACAATAAACCCCAACGCAATCTTGGATGGAAAACCGCTCAATCCATCTGAACCGGTGAATACTTCCAAAAAGCAGAGGTGGTGGGAAAAATGGTTGTGATTATTGTATCTACAAATTCGGTGTGGAGTAATAAAGCTGCAAAACACGTCAATTCTTGAGTCACTTCCTCATTACTAATCGGGATTATAACCAATAAAAAGGCAACCCCGAAAGCGGATGGGTGATCCCTGTGCGAAAGTGAAACTGTCTGAGGTCCCTATAGCCCGTTATGCCGAACAGATGTAAATATAACCAGATAAACGCATCCGGTATTCAAAAAACAAAATTCACCTTTCTTGCTGTACCACCCTCTGATGGAACGATAAACAACTGGCTATCAGGTTGAAGCATGATACCTGTTTTGCTTTGGGGTGATCCACAACCAGTCAGAATAACAATGCATAGGAGAAATCGTAAGGTGAGGTGCGCGAAAAAGCTGAGATATTTGACCGAATCGTGCTAAAATTATCTGCGTTGCTGATTAGAGATGA
>JAOZSO010000248.1:0-5434 GCA_029939655.1 Desulfobacterales bacterium | reverse complement strand
AGAATCGCTCAATTTAGGTCGTAGTAATGTTTTTGTAAAAGCGGCAGCGCCACATCAAATAAAATCGCTCTGCGATTTTATTACGTCCACCATACTGAAAACCTTCCCTTGAACACCCTGTTGGATGCTTTTGTGGAGGAACATCACTGCGTCAAGGGTGCCCCGGGCATAAATCTCACGTCCATTAATATTGTGGGTGAACTGGAATTTGACGGTCTGGTCATCTGAGGTAAGCGAATAGGTGTGCCAGCCGTGTCCTGATAGATGTTCTTCTGGAATCCCCCATTCATTGAGCTGTTTTTCGGGATCACGCTCCTGCTCGATGTCTTCGGCCGAGCATTTGAGGCCAAGTTTGTTGAAATATCCCACCATGGCCTTGGCAGTGCCGCTCGTATCAGCCTTGCCCTTTTGATGGCTTTCCCGGATGGTAATGGCATATCCATTGAACAACCCGGGAAACGTTTCAGCCGCCCAGGCCATCATAGCTTGAAACCCGACGATCTGCTTAGCCATGTTTGGGGCAATCACTGCTGCTATGCCTGAGTTTTCCACTGTCGCCAGTAGTGCCTCCCGATCCCCGCCGGTAGTTCCCATCACAAAAGGAATAAACCGTTCACAGTAAAACCGGGCATTGCTGTTGACCGCTGCCGGATGGGTGTAGTCAATGCAGATTAAGTGGGTATACGACGCGATAATATCATCCATCACTGCCTGCCGTTCATCCGGACGGATGAGACTCAGGTTTATACCGCCCACAAGATATTTATCTGCATCGATTTCCGGCCCCGTAAGGGAGTAAGGGATCAGAGTAAAGCGTTGATCGGAAACAATATGCTGGGCAATAACCGTGGCGACATTGCCGGGCAAACCGTTTATCATAATATTGATTTTGGGCACGGGGTTCTCCTTTGATTGAATTGTAACTCAATCTACCTATTATGGTGAAAACCGAAAGTTGAAGCTGTAAGCCGTAAGTTTTAAGCTCGCTTAGAGCTTACAGCTTATAACCTATGACCTAATTTAATTTCCGCCTTTTGAACAATCCTACACAGACCAGACAAACGATCCCGCGCATGGTAATCATCAAGGTTTTTTAGAAGCGTATGCAGCGCACCGGGTATGTATGCTTCAAAATAGGGTTTACCTTTGTTTCTGGACAAATGCCCGAAAGCGCCAAGGATCTGCAGGTTGCGCGTTATGGCACAGGTTTCAAATCCTTTTCGAAAAGCAGACTCATCAATAACTCCATGTAACGACAGACACTTAACATAATAATTATAAAGCATCTTTACGACTGGGGGGGGAAGCGCTACATACGGATCCACCAGCAGAGATGCCAGATCGTATTGCAGCGGTCCTGTTCTTCCGCCCTGAAAATCGATGAAATAACAGCGACTCTGATGAACCATGATGTTTCTTGACTGCATGTCCCTGTGCATAAACCCGATATCCGTACAAGCAGCAACACTTTCTGCAAGGAACACAAACTCGCTTTTAAGCTCCCCAAAACGGACACCCATACCCAGATATCTATTCAAGAAAGCCTCCACAAAGTAACGGCATTCCTTTTCAAGGATAACGGTATGGTCATATGTTGCGCTCTGCCATGTCCATTTAGGATCGAACCCGTCCCTCCCGGCCAATGCCATATGGATAAGCTGATCGATGATCGAGCGATACAGGGACAGGATTAAATCGGTGTCTGTTTTATTCTGCAATACCATTTCCTGAAGATGAAGGTCTCCCAGATCTTCCAGAAAGACAAGCCCCGCGAACGGATCTGACAAAATTATGGCAGGTACGGCCACACCTTTGGCAAACAGGTGTTTACCGATCCGGACAAACGAATCGACTTCTTCTGTTTCAGGTCCTTTCCGGATGCCGTGGTCGACCATGATGATGCCGGTATCTGCTGCCATAACACGATACCATAATCGATCGGATCCGTCCCCGGCCAGTTTTTTCATGTGTATCTCTGGCGTATCGTTTTGGCGGGTCAGCCGAAAAAAAGCTTCCCGGGCCATGGCCTGACAAGCAGCCTCCCGGTATCGATCCGGGGATCCGATATCTGCCCAGACAAGTCGATCCGGGATGTAGGCCCGGATCTTTTTTTTCTCCGACAAGGCTGTTTTATAGGCATCAATGATGCTGTAGAATCGATTCGCTGGAATAAAGTCCAGGAGTTCCGGTTGAATAATCTGAATTCCAGTAAAGGTCAGCGGATTTTTGCTGGTCTGAAGGGGACGCGTTTCGGAATCGAAACCCAAAATACGGTTCTCCGGGCCAACCCATACCTGGTTGAACATCTGATGATCACACAGCATGAGCGTTGCAATCGAACATCCGCTCATATGATAACGCCCAAAGGCTTCAAGATCCGTATTGAACAGGATGTCACTGTTGACAACCAGAAAGGGCTCGTCGTCCCAAAAATCAGATAGATTTTTAATGGCACCCCCCGTACCCAGAATTTCCGACTCGTACCGTGTTGTAACAGATATGGGATATGATTGGGATAACAGGTAACGTTCAATCTGCTGGTGAAGATGATGGGTATTCACCATGATAGAGGAAATACCGGCAAATGCGAGTCTCCGGATAACCCTGTCCAGCAATGGCTGATTCGATATGGTGAAAAGCGGCTTGGGCGTTCGGTGTGTATACGGTTCCAGTCGCTTGCCAAAACCAGCGGCGAGGATCAGTGCTTTCATATTAGTGATTGATACGGCCCAGATAATTCTGTATGATGCCTGTGTAAAATTCGATTCCTTCGCTATCCTCCGAACCTTTCACGTTATGGGTAGTAAAAAAATTGACCCCATTGGTATAGTTGATTTTTGATAGCGATTCAAGCAAGTCTATCTCCTTGTTCTTGTATAACTTGGTACCATATGCCTGTATTTTCTTGATCCTATCCTTGCTGGAAATATCCTTTTGGGGGTTTTTTCGAAAATAGCTGAGGACGATCCAGTAGGACTCAAAATAGGTTTTTAAAAAGTGGGAATAATGTTTCAGCTTTCTAAAACCGGCCGAGGTAATATTATAGGTTTCCGGGAGTGTCGGATGCGGAATAATAATAGCATCGTCTATAAACGATTTGATGGTTTTACGAAGATAGAAATCCGTTGCCTTGTCCACGTCAAAGGCAAATTCGTATTTAAAGAAATCCTGCAAAAATAAATAAACTTTCTGGAGATCCGAGGCAGAAAACTGGAAAGCATCTTTCTCCAGAATTGCCAGAGCGGTAAAAGCTGCCGGCACAAAAAAGGATATGCAGTTGTTTTTGTAGTATTCCAGGACAGGGCGTCTGGAAATATTGACTTTGTAAACGGCTTCGGAAAGAGGGCTATCCTTGTTTCCATCGACTCTTTCAATCAACTTTCGACCGGTATAATCCTCGAGAACATTCTCCACCGCATGGATGTGATCCATTACCAGGGTGTCGGCGATATCTGCATTTTGCAATGTGACATGCTGGAGGTATACCTCAACGTGTCGCAACAAGTCGTCATAGGGCAGCCGTTCCTTGGGAATATTCAAAAATACGCTGGCAACCAGCGCGTGAGGGGTGATAACGGTCACGGTATTGATGGCATTGATGATGCGATACCCCATGTTGCGGCACAAAGCATTCTGGTCTTTGGTCAGCATTTCGTCGAAGCGCGTACCGTCCTTTTCAAGAAGGTTGTTGAGCGAGATGGTCGGATGGAATTTGATATATATCTTGCCGTAACGATTTTTTAAAAATTTTCTGGCACTGACAACCTGTAGAAAACTTTCCGGCTCTTTCTTACCGCCTTCTATTTCGTGCAGATAGGACTTCTCTTCCAAGACGCGGTCATAGCCGATATAGATGGGGGCAAAAACAAGATCGTCACAAGCGCCGTTTTTGTAGGCATTCATGAGGATCGAAAGAAATCCGAGCTTCGGCATGATGAGTTTGCCGGTCCTGCTACGGGTACCCTCTATGAATATTTTTATGTTGTAACCCTCTAAGAGCACCCGGTAAATATATTCAGAAAAAACCTTGGAGTAGAGGACGTTCCCCCGAAAAGTTCTCCTGAGAAAAAAAGCGCCCAAAGCCCTGAAAATGGGTCCGACAGGCCAGAAGGAGAGGTTAGCGCCTGCCGCGATATAAGGAACCGCCATATTGTTGCGGTACATTAAATACGGCAGCATCAGGTAATCAATATGACTCTTGTGGCAAGGCACAAAAATAATCGGTCCCTTTTGTGATATCGCCTTGATATGCTGTAATCCCTCTTCGTTGTAGGATACCCCTTGGAACATCGTATTCATGACCCACCCGATAACAATTTCTGCAAACCGGATAAGCCCTGGGCTTTGTTTACACGCAATTTCGTCGATGTAGGCATCTGCCTTCCTGCGTACTTTCGAGATGGGGAGTTTGCGTTTTACGGCATGCTCATCGAGATAGTCTTTCAGACGATCGCTTGTCAGGATGCTTTCTTTCAATTCCTCCATGGATTTTTTCATAGGACCGGTAATGCTCTGCTTGTGCCGGTTGATTTGAAGGAGAAGATCCCGTCTGAGTATAAGCGCCTGATGATCCATCGACATGTCTTTGACGTCTCGGGTCTCCAGGAATTGCCGCAGACTCAACGGTTTGGAAACCTCATAAAATATTTTTTTAGGGTTCTTGAATAACGTTGTCAACCTGCGTGCAACGCCGGGCCTGGCTTCAGGCCCCAGCAGAATATCCATGATGGTTGGAATTGAGCGGAATGGCTTTTTCCCAAAGGACATCAAGAGGGGTACAATATAAATCTCCCGATCCGATTTGTGCTGCAATTCAATCAGGTGATAAATTGGATCGACTTGGGCCTTGACAAAGCGATTATAAAATCCTTTTTTGTCAACCAGGGACAGAAAAGCACTTTTTCCCTGGGACAACTCTCTATGAAAATATCCGTCTCGATAGGGATTGGGCAGCTTCCATTTCAGGGCCGGAAAATCAAGCCTGGCTAATAAAACACGCAATAACCGTGATAGCGGCTGAAAAAACAGGGAGTGGTAATTGAACCCCAGTTCGGGAACCGGGAGCCTGTTTTCTATAAAGCGCGTATGATAAAATAAAAATTCTAGATAACTCTGAAACTTATTCAGGTAAACAACCGTGGCATTTTCCGGGATGTCCTTCAATATCTGAATCTGCTGCCGATCGCTTTTGATTCCGGAAAAAAAACGCTTCAAAAGCCAGGAGGAAAACCAGCCTTTGTGTGCCGGAAGATAGCACAAATAATGCTGATGGGTGCCTTTGAGAAGGGTATCTACTATCCTTCGCCAACTATATTTTGATTGTGATTCGGTTTTGTCGTGCTTTTTTTTCATAACACCTTTGAAAATATTTATAGATCCAAAGTCGAGGGGATTCCATATTTTTTTAAAAAGGACATATCATGATCAATATGCA
>JAOZSO010000247.1:0-5450 GCA_029939655.1 Desulfobacterales bacterium | reverse complement strand
TCAGCTCCCGTTGCCGTTTGAGCGACCCCGGGGCTGTTATTACCATCCGCGCTGCGATCATTTCAAGCCCGGGCTATGTGACGTTGACCATTTCAAAATGGAGCATGTTGAAGATAGCGCCCCTGACCATCGCGTACGATGTTTACGATATAAAGAAATCGATCATAGCAAAAAGGCATCGGACGATGAAGTCAAAGAGGTACTTGAACTTGGCAAACGGGTTCTCAATGTAGATGGTATGAAGAAGTACTACGAGGTGCGTGACAGCTCTTTAAAAGCATTAATTAGCGGCAAACGAGTTCGTTATGTAAAAGCCAATGAGGAATTGAACTTTACTGCAAGAGAGGGTGAAACGGTAGCGATTGTTGGTGAATCCGGTTGTGGCAAATCAACCTTTGCCAAAGTACTGATGGGTCTGGAGAAAGGTACTGAGGGTGAGGTGCGTCACAAAGGCAAAGACATTTCAGATATCGCAGTTCGAGACCGAAGCGCCAAACAGATCAGCTCGCTGCAGATGGTATTTCAAAATCCGTTTGATACATTAAACCCCAGTCATAGTATCGGCGGTCAGATATCACGCGTCATCAGGAAATTTGGTGTGGAAACGGATAAGAAGAAAGTATTCAATCGCGTGATGAAACTGCTGGATACGGTCAAGCTACCAAGAGATTTTTATTTCAGGAAACCCAGACAGCTTTCGGGCGGACAGAAGCAGCGTGTCGGTATCGCCCGGGCATTTGCCGGAAACCCGAGTATGGTCATCGCAGATGAACCGGTTTCCGCGCTGGACGTCTCCGTGGCGGCGGCTGTGACAGAACTGCTCATGGATATTCAGCGCAAACACAGGACCACGCTGCTTTTCATAAGCCATGATCTAAGCGTGGTTCGTTACCTGTCGGATCGTATTGTGGTCATGTATCTCGGACATATTCTTGAAAGAGGAACGACGGAACAGATCTTCGCGCCGCCCTATCACCCCTATACAGAGGCGCTGTTATCAGCGGTGCCCATTGCCGACCCTGAGGTGACCAAGCGTGAAATTGTGCTGGAAGGAAACCTGCCCAGCGCTATGAATCCTCCCAAGGGCTGTCCGTTTTGTACCCGCTGCCACCGGCGAATTGGCGAGATTTGCGATAATGAACTACCGCCAGAACAGGCTGTGGCGGATCGCCACATCATCAAATGTCATATTCCGCTTGAAACGTTGAAAAAAGTGGCGCCCGTGATCCATGTGCCGGATGAAGCAGAGCGTCTCCACGCACGGCAGTCACAGTGACCGTGATTTTTAGTCGGCTATGGCATCAAAAGTGCTTTCTGGACCAGGTTACCTCCCCGCCAGAAATGGCTTCAAATGATGTTGTTTTCCACCTTCATTTGACAGCAAGAACAGGGCAGGGCGCTTTCAGGATGACATATTGGGCGGTGGAACCAAACATCAGTTTACCCACTTTTGATCTTCTTTTAACGCCGATAATAATTTCATCAATATCATTGTCTTTCGCAAATCGGACCAGATCTTCTCCGGGAGACTCGTAACTGACAGATGTGTGTGTCTCACAGGCGATATCATCTGTCTTAAAAGGTTTTCTAAGAGTTTCCAACTTGCTTTCAGCTTTATCAATATCTTCTTTTTTCAATGTAGCACTTTGTTCCATTGAGGTCACAATTACAACATCAGCCTTAAACGCAAGCGCATGTTTATGAGCCAATTTCAAAATATCTTCGGTTACCTTCGAGTCGTCATAACCCACAAGAATTTTCATTCTGTTCTCCTTTCTTTAATAAAATCGTTGCACGATTTTATAGAATGCGACAGTGTCGCTCCAGGGCAAACGGCTAATATTCCTATCCCTACAATATCAAATATCGACAACCCGTTGTCAATACGAAGGTACTAAATTCCTGAGGAGGAATCATGATGCAAACAGGCTCAATCGAAAAAGGATCGGTTTCGTTCCGGGTACTTACCGACGACCAGGTGTCGGAAATCAAACGCGCCAGCTACGATGTCATGGCCAAGGTGGGGTTCAAGGTGCTTCACGACGGCGCCAGAAAAATGCTCAAGCAGGCTGGATGTCTTGTCAGAGACGAACATGTGAAAGTCCCCGAACACGTGGTGAAAGCATGTCTGGACACCACGCCCAAGGGATACACGATCTACAGTCGTGATGGCCAACCGGCCATGGAAGTAGAGGGACGCAAAAGCTATTATGGCACCTCCACTGCAAGCCCGAATACCATGGACGTCCTGACAGGTGAAATCCATCCCACCTATGTGACTGATATCGCCAACGGCGCCAAGGTGGCCGATGCCATGGAACATATCAACTGGGTCATGCCCATGGGTTCGGTTCAGGATGTTCCACCCACCGTTGCAGACTTGTATGAATTCGAAGCGGTTGTCACAAATACCACCAAACCCATTGTTTTCATCGGCTATACACCCAAAGGTGTGGAACTGGTTTATGAAATGGCGGCTGAAGTGGCCGGAGGCCTGGATAATCTTCAGGATCGCCCGTTTCTCATTTTCTACCCTGAACCCATATCTCCGCTTGTTCATCCGGCAGATGTCATCGACAGGATTTTCGTTTGCGCTGACTTGAATCTACCCCAGATGCAAGGTCCATCGATCCAGTTCGGAGCCACAGCCCCGGTGACGCTTGCCGGTGGACTGGTCCAGGGTACGGCCGAAGCACTCATGTGCATCGTACTGGCCCAACTCCGAAATCCAGGCTGTCCCTGTAGTATGGGGTGCAATTTCGGCGCCTTGGACATGTCTTCCGGTCTCTTGTCCCTGGCGTGCCCTGAAATGAGTCTTGCTCTGACTGCTCAGGCCGAAGTAGCACTGTCTTTTGGGTTGCCCACATGGGGCCTGGCAGGGTCAACAGGTGCGAAAGTTCTGGATGCACAAGCAGGCGCTGAGTCGGCATTTTCGATTCTGGCCCAGGGCCTTGGCGGTCTCAACCTGATCCATGACGTCGGCTATATGGACAACGGCATGATTTGCTCGACCGCTCAACTGGTTTTGGGCAATGAAAATATCGGCATGACCAAACGCTTTATCCGTGGCATTACGGTCAATCAGGAAACACTTGCTCGCAAAGTGATTGAAAATGTGGGACCCGGCGGGCATTTCCTACAGGAGACACATACCCTTGAACACTTTAAGGATGAGCTCTGGGTACCGGGCTTGATGACGCGAGAGCCCCGCGAGGTATGGCAGCAGGCAGGTTCAAAGGATCTGGCTGCCGTGATCCAGGAAAAACTACATGAGATCCTCGAGACTCATGAGGCACCAGCCCTCGCTGATAAAACCCTGTCGGCGATCCGCAAGATTAGGGAAAATGGTGAGAAATTGATGGCAACAGGCTGATTAGACCGAACGTCTTTCGGCAAATTTCATGAAATGTTCGGGTTAGCCTTTAAGAAACGTCTCCTGGAGTTGGGTAATGGTATCCTCTTCGGGACCCCGCTCCACTTCTTCTCCGATATCCGTGGCGATATCCCTTAGCTCCGGGAAATAGACCTTTTTCTCACCAGCATCCGCCAACACCTGGTGCCAGCGGGCAAATGCATCCACATGGTTGAGGGTGTGGTCCGCATTTTTGGCTCCCCCCTTCTCTACGATTTCCCGAATTCCCGACACCGCATCAGGATCTTCCGGCAGGTGGAGTGGCACCACAAAATCATGTCGGGTCCTGAGCCATTGCAACCTGGCGGTTCTCTCGCGCTTACAATCCTCGACAAATTTTTCGAGACTGAAATAGTTCAAGTTCCCCATGGCTCCCATGGCATGACGCAGGATATGTACGCCATATAATCTCAGTGTATTTCGGGAACGTTCCGACTCCTCAACCGCCGCCGGTATATCGTTGACGATGCTGGTACTGCCGCCCGATTGAGCTGACGGAAAGCCGGTTACCCACAAATTGAGACGCGCCATGGCAGAATTGATGATCGGTTGCCCCGGATCGCTGTAATCAAGATCGCCGCTGATGCCCAAAACATCCGGAATACCCCCATGAACACACCCGATGCCGGGGTGAATGGTCTGGGCCAGCATCATCATAAACAACACCTGGGCGTGTATCTGGGTCAGCAAAGCCTCCGGGCTAGCAGGTCCCGAAGCCCCGGCAATGGTGAGATCCAGAAGCAGCAGGTTGTTGCCGACCCTGGCGCTTCGTATAAACGGATCCACCATGTTGGGCATGAAGGTCATGGACGTCAGCAGGCTGGTGCCATCCATCCAGTCGTCTCTGTTCTGGAAATAGGTCGTCTCGGCATCCGACATATTGCGGGTATAGGTCATCTTGAGATCCGAAAAATACGATTCCATCAGCCGGGAGCTTTCAAAAACGGAAATCGATTTATCCGTAGCCACCGGGATCGAGAAAATACCCAGTGTGTCTGCATATTCCGCAGCGGTTCTGACAATTTCTTCGAATTCTCTCCGGTTGGCTGGGGCAAGATCGTCTCTTCCCGGGCGGAGCAGAAACGGTGGCGTGGCACCGGTGCCAAAAGCGTTTTCCCCGGGATCTTCCGGCATGTCCCTGGGCACCGCCTCCAGACAGGCTTCCAGATAGTTCACCTTTATGGGAATGAACAGCGCCTTTTCACTGTTCGTGTCAATTGCGCCGGCGGTAAGGAGAAGCTCCATCAAAACAGGACTGGCCGATATATCCATGCCGATTTCGGTCAGTATTCTCTTGGCGTTGGCATGTATCCGCTGATATATCCTCTTCTCCTTGGAAAGGGTCTCCATGTCCTGGATTCGCTCTCTAGCGATATCTGCCTCAGGACTGCTTGGGTGCAGCATTACAACTTGCTGGTAGTAATGCTTCGCTTGCCCAAAATTATATTCTTTTTCCGAGAAAACCGCATCATCAAACATCTTGATGAGTTTCTTATTCCGTTTCCTCATCGGTGAACCTTTCCACGCGTTAAATGGTTTCACGATCTTAGATAGTGCCCATCCACATTTCTGGACGGACACTAGATAAAAACTATTCGGGTTAGGCTTTCATACGCTTATTTTCAGGGTCGTATAATGGCATGGCCACGACCTCAGCCGGCCGTTTTTTTCCCAGAACCTCGACCGCCAACCGGGCTCCAGGGGTTGCAAATTCAGGCGGTACATATCCCAGGGCGATGCTTTGCTCCACGCGATGGCCGTACCCACCCGAAGACGTCATGCCGACAATCTCATCACCGCTAAAAATGGGATTATAGCCCCATGGATCGGTGTCTTCCGCCACTATGGTCATACATACCAGCCGGCGGGGGATTCCGGCAGTTTTTTGTTTTTCCAGGCCACGCTTTCCAATAAAATCCTTATCCCATTTGACAGTCCAAGCCACAGGCGTCTCAAGGGGCGTATGGTGAACATTCATTTCATTTTTCCAGGCCAGATAACCTTTTTCCAATCTCATGGACTCCATGGCATACATGCC
>JAOZSO010000246.1:1671-5466 GCA_029939655.1 Desulfobacterales bacterium | reverse complement strand
GGTCTTATGTTACTAACAACCGGCCGTATTTCATCATCAATCCGGTGGGCACAAGGCAAAGCTTCGTTTGATATGTCCTTTTTAAAAAAATATGGTATCCCCTTTTCGGGATAAAAGGTATCTATATAGCCACTCAGAATGAAAAAATAACAAAACAGATGAACCTTTGCAATATCTAAAAAAGTCTGATATGTCATTTGGTACTTGCATTTTGGTTTAAATTAGGTCTTAAAGTCATATTGAAGCTAAAACCAATGGATATTAAAGGAGGGTGATCATTCATGAAAACGTTAATCGGTGGTGCAGTAGCAGCTGTATTGGGGCTTATCGGCCTTTCCGTCTGGTTCGGTGAGTTCCTGCAACTTTTAGCAGGCGCTATTCCCGTAATGCTTTTGCTGGGAGGCGGCTTGGCTATTTATTTAGGCTTTGATGAAATGAAAGATACCTGGAAAAAAGACGATTCATCAGTGGGCGGTGAGTCTAGCTCCGAAGACCCGGAAGCCTACAAAAAAGAAATTGATGACTTGAAAAAAGAAATCGACGGCCTGAAATCCGACAAGTCATAAATCTTCTTCCTGATCAACCAAGAGCGCTGTTTTTAAAAAACAGCGCTCTTTATTTTTTCTCCCTTGCAATTGCATCGGTAGCAAGTCCGTCCACCCTCTCATTTCCTGCATTACCGGAATGCCCCTTGACCTTTACAAACAATATATCCTTGAACTCCGTCACCATTTTACGAATGTCGGCAACAAGTTCCTGGTTTTTCCTGGCTTTCCAACCCTTGGCCAGAAGTCCCAGGGCATAAGAACTATCCGTATAAACGCGAACGGGCAGGGCAGGATTCCTGATAAAGGAAAGCCCGACCCGAATAGCCTCCAATTCAGCGATATTATTGGTTGCGATACCGATATACGTTGAAATTTCCTTCTCATGGCTACCATACCGGAGCAACACTCCAATCCCGGACGGGCCAGGGTTGCCGGAAGATGCCCCATCCGTATAAACGTGGACAACGCGATCCGTTTCACCATTTTTATCCATTTGTTTGGATGGTGTTTTCACCGGAGAGACAGATGTCTGGTCAATTTCAGTTGTTCTTGATGTGCCTGCAGGTTCCAAGGGTTGCACATGCTTGCTATGGACCCGGTATTCATGCGGCTGATCCAGCTGGTACTTGATCAGCATCTTTCCGTCTTCAACATGAGGTTGTCCGGACGGGCCCAGAGCCACCCACACCTTGTTTTTCTTGAATCGCATTCGTACCCAGTCGGCTGTTTTTTTATTCATATTCGTATAGATGATAACGCTTGCTCAAAGAGCTGAACTGTTCCAGGGCCGGTTTCCAGGAGTCAAATATTTCTGATGGATCATTCAGTCCTTCAAGCTGTTTCCGGAGGCCTGAATCACCGACAATCAGATCCATGGGCAATCTTTCAAATTCATATTCGTAGGGCGGGTCTTTCCATTGAAACGATTTTTTGTGGTTTGTGATAACTGCATGTAGTAGAAGCAGGGCGGTTTCATAGGGTTTGTAAGCCTCGGAATTCAGAACGTGGATGTGAAGCCCCCTGCAGAGGGACCCATGCCACTTGTTGGATGTTGGTTCAAAAGCAGTTTCCCGCAAAATTATACCGGGTAGATCTCGAATGCCCATATGGGACAGCAGTTTTTGCGGTTTGATATAGGGCGCACCAAAACACTCGAACGGCTGGGTGGTGCCTCTGCCTTCCGAAACATTTGTGCCTTCCCATATTACCTGGCCTGGATAGACCATGGCAGAAGCCGGCGTTGGAAGGTTGGGAGAAGGCGCAATCCAGGGAAGCCCCGTATCCACGAAAAGCATATGTCTCTTCCAGCCTTTCATTGGAGATATGTGAAGGTCACAGCCGATGTTGAAATGATCGTTGATCATTCCGGCAAATTCAGCGATGGTCATTCCATGACGCATGGGAATCGGGTAACGGCCAACAAAGGAGCGACAGGGGTCTGTCAGGCAGTTCCCCTCTATCTTGGAACCTCCCAGAGGGTTCGGGCGATCCAGCACAAGAATTCTTTTGCCATATCGACGGGCAGCCTCCATGCAATAGGAAAGGGTGGATGTGAATGTATATACCCGTGTTCCAACATCCTGTAGATCGATAATGAGCGTATCGATTAGATCGTACATGTCTTGGTCCGGACAACGGGTTTTACCATACAGGCTGAATGCCGGCACCTTTAATACCGGGTCGACAATATCCTCTGATTCTATCATATTGTCCTGCTTTTCTGAAAACAGCCCATGCTGTGGGGAAAACAATGCCGTGATCTGTCCGGGAAACATGTCTTCGATCAATAGGCGGGAATGGTGAAAGTCGGCATCGACAGAGGCCGGATTACACAAAAGCCCGATTCGCTGGCCCTTGATCCAGCTGGGGGGTGTCGATAAGAAAGTTTCGATACCTGTATGGACACGTTTCATATATCAGAACTTAACATATCAGAAATTTTATAAAAAGAGGAATGTTTTCTTCTTTAAAACCCTTGACACGGCAGGTATTTGAAAATAAGAAGGAGAGTCTTTTAAATATTATCCTGAACTGTTTTGTGGTAGGTAACGATTATATTTGTTTTGTGAACAGAATACCATAAACCCAGACCCCGGAATGCTTATGGACTACAACGATATCGTGGTTATTGTCGGCAATTACGGCAGTGGTAAAACCGAGGTTTCCATTAATCTTGCAGTAACGGAACGGCAGACTGGAAAGACCGTTCAGCTAGCTGATCTTGATCTGGTAAACCCATACTTCAGAACCAGGGAAGCCCGCAAACAGCTGCAACTGCTCGACATTGATGTGATTCTGCCGCAGGAACAGTACATGAAAGCCGACCTGCCGATACTCAGCCCGGGTGTTGCCGCAATGATTCGAACAAAAGACATTCTGGCCATACTCGATGCCGGGGGAGATGGCGTGGGTGCAACTGTTCTCGCAGCATTAGCGGAGCCCCTTAAAAACAGGCAGACCAAGGTGCTTCAGGTTGTCAACCCTTTCAGACCGTATACCGATACCTTGGAAGGTTGTGAAAGAATTCGAATTGAGATCGAGACGACCGCCAAGATGAAAATCACCGGACTCGTCAGCAATGCCAACATGATGCAAGATACAACCATAGAACATGTCCGGCAGGGATATGATTTTATTTTGCGCCTGGCAGACCAAAATGGCTTGCCGGTTGAATTCATCACGGTTCCGGATGCGCTCCAAAAGGCAAACGACATGACCCAATTTTCATGTCCCCTGCTGACCATAAAACGACAGCTCGTACCCCCGTGGTTACAAGCTGAAGAACTTACATGAAGGAGTTGGAGATGCCCTATCAGTATTCAATCGATGAAGAGCGCTGTAAAGGATGTGCGTTGTGCGTAACCGTTTGTCCTAAAGACGTTCTGGAAATTGCTACGGATGTCAGCCCGAAAGGTTATTTTCCTGCCTATCAGGCGAGACCCGAAGACTGTATATTCTGTGCTACCTGTTGCCGAATGTGTCCGGACGTCGCCATAACCATTACAGAATCAGTTGAGAACATAACCGATTGACAAAATCCGGAGGAGTAAAATGGCTAAGGTTTTAATGAAAGGCAATGAAGCAATTGGTGAAGCGGCCATTCGGGCAGGATGTTTGAACTATTTTGCATATCCCATCACACCGCAATCGGAAGTGGCGGAATATCTCGCCAGAAGAATGAAGGAGGTCGACGGGGTTTTTCTGCAAGGAGAAAGCGAAGTGGCCGTCTCTTATATGATTTTTGGCC
>JAOZSO010000246.1:0-1661 GCA_029939655.1 Desulfobacterales bacterium | reverse complement strand
CACGACCTCATCGAGCCCGGGAATCAGCCTGATGAGCGAAGGCATCAGCTACATAGCAGGCGCTCAGTGCCCGGCGGTTTTTGTCAATATCATGCGCGGCGGTCCAGGGTTGGGGGGGATTCTGCCATCACAGGCAGATTACCTTCAGGCAACCAAAGGCGGGGGACATGGTGATTTCCGGTTGCTGGTCATGGCGCCTGCGAGTGTTCAGGAAGCCGTAACGATGGTGATGCAAGCATTCCCCCTGGCTGAAAAATACAGAAACCCGGTCATGATTCTGGGAGACGGGCTGATTGGGCAAATGATGGAACCTGTTGAATTTTCCGACGATCTGAAAACAGATGCCAGCGACAAAGATTCCTGGGCAACCAATGGCATGGATCACCGCGGCAGCAGTCAGCGGAATCTCGTCAAGTCGCTTTTTTTAGATCCCGAAGCGCTTAATCAGCACAACCTGACATTGAAGGCCAAATATGACCAGATGAAACAAGAAGAGGTCCGCTTCGATACCTACAATATCGACACAGACTACCAGGTGCTCATCGTCAGCTACGGTACCATGAGCCGTGTATGCCGGACAGCCATAGATAACATGAAAAAGGAGGGTGTCGAAGTCGGCATGGTCAGGCCCCAGACACTCTTCCCGTTCCCGGAAGAGCAGGTCTTGGCCGCCGCCGAAAAGAAATCCTGCAAGGCCGTGGCTAGTATTGAAATGAGCATGGGACAGATGATTGAAGATATTCAAAGATCGGTTCAGGGCAAAAGGCCTGTTCACTGGTATGGCAAATGCGGTGGGGATGTTCCCACTCCGGAAGAAGTGACGGAATTTGTCCACACATTGCTGTAAAAGGAGTTGATATTATGGGAAAAACATTTACAAAACCCAAATCTTTATCCGACCAGATAACCCATTACTGCCCGGGGTGCACACATGGTGTCATTCACAGGCTGGTGGCGGAAGTTATCGATGAACTGGATATAAGTGGGCGTACCGTCGGTATCGCACCGGTAGGTTGTGCCGTACTTGCATATAATTACTTCACATTCGATTTTCAGGAAGCGGCGCACGGTCGTGCGCCGGCAATGGCTACCGGCATTAAACGAGTCCGACCGGACCTCATGGTATTTACATACCAGGGAGACGGCGATCTGGCGAGTATCGGCATGGGTGAAATCATCCATGCTGCCAACCGGGGAGAAAAATTTACCACCATTTTTGTGAACAACGCTATTTATGGAATGACCGGTGGACAAATGGCCCCCACAAGCATGCCGAACCAGCGCACAACGACATCACCTTTCGGTCGTGATGTTGACGATGTGGGTATGCCCATCAAAGTGGCGGAGTTAATTGCCGCACTGCAAACCCCCGCATACATCGTCAGGCAAGCTGTTTTGAAACCCAAGCATATTGTCAAGGCCAAAAAAGTCATCAAACGGGCCTTTCAGTACCAGATGGAAGCCCGCTGTTTCAGCCTGGTGGAACTGATCAGCACTTGCCCAACCAACTGGGGATTGACACCGGTTGATGCTGTCAAATGGGCGGAAGACAACATGTTGCCCTACTATCCGTTGGGCGAATACAAAACACCGGAGGCGTCCTGATTATTTAGAAGAGGAGGAACAATGCAGACTGAAGTACAGTTCGCCGGTTTCGGTGT
>JAOZSO010000245.1:0-5485 GCA_029939655.1 Desulfobacterales bacterium | reverse complement strand
GCGTTGATCAGGATCGAACACGTCGATCCGCCGAAGATGGCACCATAATAGACCCCGGCAAGGAGCACCATGCCCGTTGAAGGATCGAATCCGTAGGTTACGGGGATCATCAAGGCCACGGCTGTGATCGGTCCCAATCCGGGCAGCATGCCGATGAAACTACCTACGAAACAGCCCAATAAGACCATGACAATATTTATGGGGATCAATGTCGTCGTGATCCCGACCATTATTCCCGATCCTAATCCTTCCCACATTATTTCACCAACCCTATGATGTAGAAAATTTCACCCGGAGCGATGTACATCCCCAGAATTTTGCTTAAAAGCAGCCAAAGCACGGTAACCAACGGTATGGATGAGAGCAAAATGAGCTTGATGTTGCGTTCCCCCAGGATATAAAAACCGGCGATGAGAAAAAAGATGGAGGACAACAAGAATCCGATCCAGGGTATGGCCAGGCTATAAATTACCATCGAAAGGATCAGATAAGCAGCCCGTCTCCAATCCAACCCGCTCAGCGCCTGTCTGGCCGTTTGCGCTTTTTCCCCGGCCGCCGGTGGTAGAATCAGAATCAAGAGTGATAAAACCATGCCTGCAATGGCGATACCAAAGGGCATGGTACGAGCATTGAAGGTTTCGCCCTGTGATAGAAATATCAAGGGGATTTGAAAAGCCACGGCACCATAGCCCATAGAAAGCAATAAGAAAAACAAAGCACCAGCTTTTTCACGGGTCATTTTATAACCTCCAAGAGAACGTCGCTTTACTGCGGTCAAGGGTTCGCGGTAAACGACTACAGCTTGACTTCGGCTGAGCTCAGTCGATGCCCACCCTCGACGCCTTGGCTCTGAAGCCCTCTGGCTTTTGCAACGTTGGGGAGACCCCTCCCGGGGGAGGGGTCTGGTGGTATCAGATTACTTCAAGAAACCCAGTTTCCGCATGATATTACCCACGGATTTTTCCTGGTCCTCCAGGAAGGTGTAGAACTCCTGGCCGGGTTTGAAAAGGTTTTGCCAACCCCGGTTGGTACGAATCGTTTCCCAATCGGAAGTGGTGTACATTTTTTTAAGGACCATACGGTAGGCGTCGGCCGTTTCGTCGGGCAGGCCTGGGGCGCCAAAAAACCCACGCCAGTTGGCAAATGAGACATCATAGCCCAATTCCATAAGGGTGGGCACATTCGCGGTCTGGGGTAGGCGTTTCTCGGAGGTTACAGCCAGAATTCGTACTTCTCCCTGCTTGGCCAGGCCCACAGCCTCGGAGAAACCAGTAGAGAGTATTTGGGTGTCTCCGGAGAGCAAACCGGCCATCGCTTTGCCACCTGCATCGTAGGGAATATAAACCAGTTTCAGAGGGTCGCCGCCGGCCGCTTCAATGGCAATCGCCGGAACTAAATGGTCCATACTGCCTTTAACGGAACCACCAGCGATTTTAACACTCTTGGGGTCTTTTTTGAAATCGGCAATTACCTCTTTCCAGCTTTGGTACTTGGAATTATTGGGTACCACAAAGGCAGCATAATCGGCAATTACCGCCGCTATCGGTGTCAGATCCCGGAAAGACTGGGGAAACACTCCCTGCAGAGAACGGATGATGATTGGTGTGGAGTTGACCATAAGGGTTCCCTGCTGACGTTTCGCGGTGGAGATCAGATGGTTGAGAGCCTTGCCACCACCACCACCGGACATATTTTCGAAGGAAGCCTGTTTGATGATGCCCGAATCCACCAAAGCCTTGCCCACGCCCCGTGCCGTGCCGTCCCATCCACCCCCGGCACCACCCGGGATCAGAAAGTGAATCTTATCGACGGTGGTTTCCGCTCCTGCCGTACCGAAAAGGGCCAGGATCAGAAAGGTGGATGCCGCTAGTGCCAACCATTTGCCTCGAACACTCATTCCCATCAACTTTTGCATTATAGACCTCCTCTTTAACCTGTGGAAGACTCCACGTTTTTTTTGTTCTGCCCTGGTCAGCAACCAGTACGGCGAGGTAGCCTTGGCGGAACGGATTATTGCCACAACATCTCACGTATAACCTTCTCTATAACAACGCAAAATTCGTGCCGCCCGTGTCTATCTGGGACCGACTGAGGTTTTTGATGGGAAAATTGCCTTATTTCATTGATAAAAATGGCTGTCTGGACTAATCTGACCGAAAGCGATGGGGGGGTAGAAATGATATGGTCTAAAAAAAACAGCCTGAAAATATCAGACTTTTCTGAAAATATTAGACGGCGACGAGGCTCGATGGTGCGCCAATCAAAACGGCGCAACCTGAATAGGGCAAATCCGAGGAACTGGGTATGGATTATAATCGCAGGTCTGCTTCTTTGCCAGGGCGCGATAGCGGCTGACCAACGGGTGGCGATCTTCGATTATGATGATCGCGTGAATGATCCCAATTCTCTCTCGTTTCATATTGAATCAAAGCTCAAAGTGATGTTTGCCGGTATGGAGGTTACACAATACTCAGGGCGCAATGATGAGGCCTATTCCGTGGGCGTGTTATCTGAGATCGAAAAAGAGGGCTTCGACCTCGTGATCGTGCTTACTTCGGATGCATTGATCCTGGCCCAACACACGCTGCTTAGGACGCCAACGCTTTATAGCAATGTCAACAATCCCCTCATATTGGGATTCCGGACACTCGGTCCTCCCGGCGGAAATATATCCGGCGCATCCTATTATATTCCTGTGCGGAAACACTTATCCGTTTACAAGGCCATCCAACCAAGCCTGCAACGGCCTGGATTTATTTTTGATAAAAACAACCATTCCCGTAAAGCGGAGGTTCCCGAGGCCCGGGAGGCGTGCACCGAGTTAGGACTTCGCTTTGATATGGAGTTTATCGAAGACATGGGCGAACTGCAAAGAGCTGCCAGGGCATTGATCAACCGTGGTGCAGATGCGCTTATCGCTGCTTCCAGCGGGACGATCTATGAGAATATCGGTGCCTTTCGTGATCTCGCCGACCAGGCAGCCGTCCCGATATACTCCTTTTATAAAAACGGTGTTTTCAACGGTGCTTTGGCCGCATTGTCCAGTGACTATTTCCGCATGTCGGATGAACTTCTAATTCCCATGGTCCGCAAGGTGCTGATCGACAAGGTCAGCCCGGGGAAGATGCCGGCCGCCTTTCTAAAAAGAAATAAACTATTCATCAACCGATCTCAAGCCGTAAAACTCGGACTTGAAATCCCCCGCCGACTTTTAGAGCAAACAGCAGTGGAGTATATAAAGTAAAACCCAAAGAATTAATCCTGATTATCTTATGGATGAATAGCGCTGTGTTGGAATGCTTTGCAAATAATGGGACAAGGGGTCTATCCGTGGGGTTCCATTTCAAGGCGCTGAAAAAGCTGTAAAGCGATGCTGCGGGAAGCACGATGAGTTGATGTGACAGGGTAAAAACGATCTTTACTGACCAGTGCCTTCAATCCACCCTTGAGATGATAGGTGCGAAAGTTTCTGAAATGGCGGTTGCCTGCCAAAAATTCGATCATGTGGATGGTTTGCTTTACGTAGAACGGTGTTTTTCGGAAATCCGAGTAATCGACAATGAGCAGATGCCCGGAAGGTTTCAGGACCCTGTGGATCTCCTCAAGGATGCCGGCGGCAGTTTGCCAACCGGTTTCGTGGAGTGCAAAAGAGATCATGGTCAGTGCAAAACGCTCGCCTGGAAATGCCATGGCCGTGGCATCCTGCAAGAGGCAGTCGGACGCCGGATTTGTTTTGCGGCATATCCTGAGCATGGCTTCGGACATGTCTACGCCTCCTGCGCTGATACTGTTTTCTGTCAGAAGGCGGAGCTGATCACCCGTGCCACAGGCAACGTCGAGTACGCTTTCGGGCTGCAGTCGAAGCACGATATTAAGTACATCCCGGCGGATGGATCGCATAAAAGGGCCCAGAAGGAAGTCGTAGAAAGGGGCTATGAATTTATAATCTTGCATTATCGTTTTAGGTGTTAGGTTTTAAGTTTTAGGTAGTCACAAGCCTGCCATGAGCTACCATCTAAGAGCTAACAGCTCATGTCAGCGCTATTTGTGGCCGTGCCCCGCAAATAGCGCTGACATGCATTCCACGGCACGATGCAGTTCCCGGTAGACGGGAACACCCAGGTTCTGAACCTCTTTTTGGAATTCGAATGATTCCTCGCGCTTTCCAAGCAGCCACATGAAAAGTGGTTTGTTGTGTTTACGGGTGATGTCCACCAGGGGCGAAATGTTCATGGTCGTGATGATGCCGCCGATAAAGACGTGGAAAAGAACGGCATCCACATTTGGATCACTGCAGACAGCCTCAAAAGCGGTTTTGTAGACCTTTTCCGGTCCGTTTTTTTCCATAGCCGGCCACATATCCACCGGATTCGACGGCAGCATCCATTCCGGAAAGACTTTCGTTAGCTGTTGAAGGGTCCGGGGTGAGAGGTCCGCCAGTTCCAATTCCATCTGATCCACGAAGTCTGCAGAGACGATTCCGGCGCCACCGCTGTAGGTCAATATGGCGATGCGTCCTTTTCCTTTGCCTCTTGCATCAGGATACGCAGCTTGGGTTCTGCAGTGATCCAGCATCTGCTTGAAATCATTGGCCTCTGTCACACGAGCCTGGGTCAGGGCGCCGCTGATCACGGCGGCATTACCGGCAAGGCTGGACGTGTGGCTCATGGCGGCGCCGGCCCCTTTTTCGCTCTTGCCACCCTTGAGAACAACAATGGGTTTTTTTGTGTTTCTGCAGGCTTTCAAGAATCGTTTACCGTCCGTAATCGACTCCAGGTAGGCACCGATGGCAGATGTGTCCGGGTCCTGAATCAGGTACTCCAGGATATCGCACTCGTTCACGTCGACTTTGTTGCCGATGGAGCATGCCTTGCTTATGCCCATGGTACCGTGGGAAACCGTGTCGATGAGAAAGCCGGCAGAGAGCATGCCGCTCTGAACGATGAGAGAGACGTTGCCGGGGAGCAGGCCGTAATCCCAGATGGCGGGGAGTACGAACGAAAACACATGGCGGTTCACGGCATCCACGAGTCCCATGCAGTTGGGTCCCCAGAGCCGGATGCCTGTCTCTTCCCGGATCCTGATCAGTTCATCCTGGAAGGCCCGGCCCCTGGCACCTGTTTCCGCAAACCCGGCCGACTGGATAATAACCCCCTTGATACCGCGTTGGGCGCATTCCTTTACCGCATGTACGGCGATTTGAGCCGGCACAAAAACAATTGCCAGATCAACGGGATCCGGGACATTCAGCACAGAATCATAGCAGGTGATGCCTTCGATATCACTATATCGCGGATTGACGGGGTAGATTCCCCCTTCATATTCGGTGACAATGTTTTTTAAGATGTTGTACCCCCCTTTGTGGGGGTTGGCGGTGGCACCGATAATGGCGATGCCTTGGGGGTTGAAGAAGAAGTTCATGGGTAATCCTTGATGGTCTCGCAAAAAGTCAGAAAAGCTACTTTTTACGAGAGTGTTTTGTATT
>JAOZSO010000244.1:0-5501 GCA_029939655.1 Desulfobacterales bacterium | reverse complement strand
TGAGGATTTTTGCGTGAGATCAAGGCGGACGACAGATTTAACCCGGAGTAATAGCATGCTATTTTGAGGAGTTAAGTCATGGCGTCCAACACCGATATCGCGGGAAAAGACCATTTGTGGATGGGCACTAGTTAAAAACCTTTAAAAGGAGGAATAGTTATGGCTGACTGTTATGTCAATGTATTTTTGGATGACGAAGCGCTCAAAAAAATTGAAGCAGCCGGTTTGGTCGGCGAAGTAAAAGATGTGGAAGGCAAGAAAGCAATTCAGATCGTAATGACTCAAAAAGATAAAAAGAAACTAAAAAAAGGGTTCAAAGACTTGACTTTTGATGATTCCGATACCTGTGTCCTTCCCGAAGACGGGGAACAGACATTGTTGGACATCATTCTGGAAATGAAATCTGTTGATGTCATGAAATTCGCCATTACCAAACTGTACAATCCGCTTGCTGGAAGAGATGTGTTTGGAAGAGGCACGGGCATGCGCTAAAAGGAGAAATCATGGACGCGGGATGTTATACAGCAATCATCACCCCTTTTACAAATCCTGCCACGGCCGTTGACTACACATCTCTGGAAAAGCTTGTGGACTTCCAGATAACAAACGGCATCACCGGTATCCTGGCGGCCGGCACAACGGGAGAGAGCCCGACGTTGGCGTGGGATGAACATCACAAAGTTACGCAAATCATAGCCGAACAAACGCAGGGTAAATGTTTATGCATTGCGGGTACCGGGAGTAACAATACCAAGGAGTCTATTGCCGCAACAAAGCATGCTGTAGACGCCGGCGCCGATGCGGTGCTTCTGGTGGACCCGTATTACAATGGACCCAGCTCCCTGGAAATTCGAAAAGAATACATAGCCCCGGTCGCTGAAAAATTCCCTGATGTGACCATCATTCCCTATATCATCCCGGGAAGAACCGGCGCCCAGCTGTTTCCGGAAGATCTTGCCATTCTTTTTAACGATTATCCGAATGTCAATACCGTCAAAGAAGCCACGGCCAATATCGACAACATGAAGCGCACGCGGGAATGCTGTGGAGCGGATTACACGATCTTATCCGGAGACGATGGCATGACGTTTCAAATGATGACGGACCCGTTGATCCAGGCTGCAGGTGTCATCTCCGTGATAACAAATATAGCGCCACGCGCCATTACCGATATGGTTCGATACCTGAATGACGGCAATGACGCCGACGCTTTAAAGCTTAAGAAAGCGCTCGACCCGCTATTTGGGTTGGTGACCGTTGTCACGGAAGAAAAAACGCCCTATGGTGGTGTCACCTGCAGAGCCAGAAATCCCCTTGGGGTAAAAACGCTTATGGCCATTCTGGGGATGCCGGTGGGCGGATGCCGGCAGCCGTTGGGAAAAATGTCCCTGAACGGTATCCGGAAAGTTCTCGCTGTGGCTAAAAAGGTTCAGCTAAACAACCCGGAAATATTACAGCCCCTGGCCGACTTTTTCAATATCGATATCGACGAGCGATTAAATAACCCCACGTCTCTTGAGGGCTTGTCTTATACATCTTACTAGAAACCGTATAGGCACGTTTTTGCACCAGTCTCATCGTTGGGTTTGAACCAAAACCCTCTTTTTAAGATGGCTCTAAATATAAACCGTTTATAGCATTTTTTCAAAATAACGATCTCGTTACTCCGTAAAGGGGTTTGCATATTTTTTTCAAAAAGACATATCAAACGAAGCTATATCTTGTGCCCACCGGATTGATGATGAAATACGGCCGGTTGGTAGTAACATGAGGCAGCGGAAACATCATCAATCCGGCAGGGAACTACGCTAGCGATACAGATTGATCAAGATCTGTCCTTTTGAAAAAAATATGCAAATCCCTGGAGCCGTGGGACGCATTCGGAACCTATTTATGACAACCGCTATAAAACGGGGGTTTTATTCCTTTCTTCCTGTAAAAGCCGCCGCCTGATCCTCCGGTGCGGTCTGCTTGAAAAGAATTTCTTTTAACCAGTCTATGCCGAAGTTGAGAAGTGCCACATCATCTTCCTTGATTTTATCCAGCGTCTTTTCGTCAACATCGAAACGTTCCAGAAATGAGCTCTCAAAGACAAACTGTCTGAACTTGTCGATATTATAGCTGATCATAAAGAACATTTTTTTGGCCTGGTCGGTCAACTTGATATTGGGTGGAAAAGACCGTTTTCTAACCATCAAGTCCGTCCAGTCTTTGTTGATTTCGTCATGAATATCGACACCCTGGTCCTGACGCCATTCCTTGACCGACCAGGTCCTATCTTCTTCAAACCCCAGACAGTGCGGCTCATTCACAAAAAAATAAAACCCGTCATTGTCCACACCTTCCTTATGGCTGAGCGAAGCAACCCCCAAGGGGTAATAACGGCATGTGGTGGGCCGGTCCTGATAGACAATGCACCCGTCCTTTCTCACAAAAGGACACGCATCCCCCTCATCTTCCAAGAGCTTGAGGGTAACCACCGGCAGATCTGTTTTTTCCAGCAAGTGCAGGTCCGTGTAAATAGTCAAAAACTCTTCTGACGACAGGCCCACCCTTTTTTTCAGCCGGATAATATCATAGGGTGTCAAGGGTATTTTGATTTCCCGGCAGCATTTCGTAAAACATGCCACATCCTTGTGGCACCTGAATTTAAATCGGCTGTCCTGGGTAAGTTGAACCGGATCAATACTGGCCATTCCTTCTTTCTCATTCATTTTGATTCCTTTCGAGCAATTGTTTCCCTTCTCGTTCTTTTAAACTAGTGCCCATCCACAAATGGTCTTTTCCGCGATATCGGCGTTGGACGCCTTGAGCTCACGTAAAAATCTTCATTTCTGGACGGACACTAAACCAAGTATCCGCTGGTTGTCAATTGAAGAGTTCCCTTCAATAAGACTTCGGCAAGCTCAGTCAAGTCACTGCAGAGAACTCATATGTCAGAACCCAAATTCCGCCATCGGTATCCCAGGTCCTTGCGTTATGCCCGGCTTTTATGAGATAATAGTTATTGATATTACCAAGCAGCATTTTGGGGGCATAAAAAATGCAAACCGTGAAAACCCAGGTCCTTATTATCGGGGGCGGCGTCACCGGTGCCGGCATCGCCCGAGACCTCGCGCTTCGGGGCGTGAATTGCGTGATCGTGGAAAAACATGACATCAATGCCGGTGCTTCCGGGGCCAATCATGGCCTTCTTCACAGTGGCGCCAGGTACGTATTCAGCGACACGCACTCGGCAGAAGAATGCCGGGACGAAGGGCGCATCTTAAAAAAAATGGCGCCGGATTGTATTGAAGACACCGGCGGGCTCTTTGTTGCTGTGGCAGGCGATGACGAAACCTACATCACTGAGTTTCCCCATCTCTGCGCCAAAAGCCATATCCCGGTAAAAGAACTTGACGTAAAAGAAGCCCGTGAGATGGAACCGGCGCTTTCCAGCAAGACGATCGCAGCCTTTCAGGTTCAAGATGCATCCATCGGCCCGTTCAAACTCTCCATGGAAAATATCCACCAGGCAAGGAGTCTTGGTTGTGACCTTCTTCGCCACTCCCAGGTGGAGGGTTTTCAAATCGAAAATCAACGAATCACGACAACAAAACTGAGAAATCTCCTGACCCATGAAAGTTTCATGGTCGAGGCAGAGCAGGTTGTAAATGCCGGCGGAGCATGGGCCAAGGAGATCGCCGCCCTTGCAGGGTGCCAAATCGATCTGCTGTATTCAAAGGGTAGTCTTCTGGTTACCCATAATCGCCTAACCGAACGTGTCATTAACCGGCTGCGCCCATCTTCCAATGCCGACATCCTGGTGCCTGGCGGAACGGTCTCTATTCTGGGTACGACCTCCATCCGGATTGAAAACCTGGAGGCTATTTTCCCGACGACAAAGGAAATCGATGCCATTGTGGGTGAGGGTGCTGCTATGATTCCGGAACTGGAAATGATTCGGTATATCCGGGCCTATGCCGGTGTTCGCCCCCTTGTCGGATCGGCCTCGGAAGAAGGGGGGCGGCATATCAGCCGTAGCTTCACCTTGATTGACCATGAAACGGAAGGCTTGGAAAACTTTGCCACCATCACGGGGGGTAAATTGACCACCTATCGTCTTATGGCAGAAAAAACCGCTGACCTTGTCTGTGCAAGACTCAGTGTGACCAACCCCTGTGTGACCCGAACAGAGCGCCTCCCTACCACTCCTGCAACCCGCTGGACCCAGCCTGGCATTACGCCGAAACTGTGGATGGAGCACAATGATCCCGATGATCTTTTATTGTGTGAGTGCGAAATGGTTCCCAAAAGCGTGGTCAACAGCCTGGCACTATCCATCCATGAACAAAACGGAAAACCCGACCTTGTCGCCCTGGGTTTGCGCAGCCGAATCGGCAAGGGCACATGCCAGGGAACGTTTTGCGCCCAGAGGATCGCAGCTTATCTTTACGATATTGATGAAATGACCGGCAAGGAAGGTTTGGAAAACATCCGGGCTTTTGTTTCTGAAAGATGGCGAGGGGAAAGACCGCTTCTGTGGGACACCTCTCTTATTCAGGCCGAACTCAAGGAAGCCCTGTATTGTGGGTTGTTTGGTGTGGAACTCAATGACTGAAACTCTTAACATAGACTGCGACCTGGTGATTATCGGTGCCGGCATGGCGGGTATGGCGGCGTCACTTTTCGCAGGCAACAGAAATATCGAGACCGTACAGGTCGGTATCACCAGTGAAATCATTTTCGCCAGCGGGCTGCTGGACCTTATGGGTGTCCATCCGGTTGAAGGTGGCACCACCAGGAGAGATCCCTGGCAAGGCATTGAAAACCTGTGCCGGGATATTCCGGACCATCCCTATGCCAAAATTCCGCCAACAATCATTCACGATGCCTTTGAAGAATTGATCGCGTTTTTAAATGCATCCGGACTCGTTTATGTTCGCCACGAGAGGCAAAATGCACTTGTTTTGACACCTATCGGCACCATCAAACCCTCATATTTCATCCCCCGAACCATGTGGAACGGCGTTAAGGCACTCGAAACAAAGGAACCCTGTCTGATTGTCGATATCGAAGGTCTCAAGGGATTCAGCGCCCGCCAGATCGTATCGTCATTCAAGTCGCTCTGGCCCGGTCTGGGCCATGCGACCATTACGTTTCCCGGCTCGGCAAATCAGGGCGAGGTGTATCTTGAACCTCTGGCCAGGTCCCTGGCACTTCCCCAGGCCCGCAAAGCCCTGGCAGATGTGCTTCGACCGTATTTAAAAGACGCTCGTTTCCTGGGAATGCCCGCTGTTTTCGGTATACAGGATGCACACAAGATTCTGTCGGACATTGAAAAACGGATGGGTGTTCCCATATTCGAGATCCCCACCATGCCCCCATCCATACCGGGACTCCGTCTCAAGGAGACCTTTGAATCAAACCTTCCGACAAAGGGTGTTCGACGGTTTTTTCAGAAACGTGTCATGGGTGTCCAGATGAACAGAAAGGGATTTGTGGTACAACTTGGGGATACC
>JAOZSO010000243.1:0-5538 GCA_029939655.1 Desulfobacterales bacterium | reverse complement strand
ACAGCATTGACGCAGGCGCAAAACAGATCGTCATTGTAAGAGGGAAAAAAAAGGGAGAATTCTACCTCAAGATCAGTGATAATGGTGAGGGCATTCCAAAAGACAAACAAGGACTTCCCGATTTTCGTCGTGTGGCAACACATATTTGTGATTCTATAAAAAGACAGTTCAAGTCAGAAAGAGCGGATGGGATTCAGGGAGAATTCGGTATAGGTCTTCTTAGTTTTTGGACGGTCGGCCATAACCTAAGCATGACCAGTTGCAGTGCTGATGGGAAAACCTACGAAATGACCATGGCTAAGGACTCGCCTGATTTTACTGTCACAAAGAAACGGGTATTGCTCCCCTTTAAGGGAACAGACCTGATGATCTATCCGCTACTTCCTGGATTGCGGTCTTTGACGGGTGAAAAGATTCAGCGATATCTCGCGTCCGAACTTCGTGACCGGATAAAGTCAGCTGAAGTAACGGTAAAAGTCGTTGACCGTACAGGCAGAAAAGAACTTATTGTTGTCCCGCGACAATTTACCGGACGACTACTCCATAACCTGAAGCCGGCCAAAACTGTGCATGGCGATATCTATCTGGAGCTTTATCTCACCGATCCGGGCGTCTCAAACCGTATCGGGTTGTATCGGCGCGGTACGCGGGTATTACCGTCAATTACTGAGCTCGAACACTTCCAAAAAGATCCTTGGGCGGCTGGGTTCCTGCAAGGCATTGTGGATGCGCCGTTCTTAAATCTCACACCGGGGACGCGTCTCGGAATATTACGCGATGACCGTTTTGACACTTTTTACCGGGCAATGGAACCCGTCGAAAGTCATCTGCAGCAGATTGTCGAAGACCAGCGTAAAGCCGAAGAAGAGAGGTCAAGCCGTCGGATTTTACGCAGGGTCCAGCGTGCTCTCAAAGAAGCGTTTTTGCGACTTCCACAAGAGGAATACGACTGGTTTGACATTCATGCAGGAAAGCCTCAAAAAAAGCCGGGAAATCTATTTACTAGCGACCACATGCCCGGTGGTCCCCGTGAACAAAATAATCGGGACGAAGAGAATTCCCGGAATGATCAGGCGGAAGATGACAACGGCACCGGACAAAAACAATTTTTTGAATATGCAGGCCCCCTGTTCAGCGTATTAATTACTCCAAAATCAAGTGTCGTATCTGTTGATAAACGCAAGAAATATAGGGTTGTTTGCAGAGACCGACCGCGAAGGATCGTTTTGGAAAATCTGGAATATCTATGGGAGATAGTGGAAGGAGAAGGCCAACTTATAGAGAACAGCAATGAATCGGTCATCTTTGCTGCCCCAGCGGAACCCTGCCTGACCACCTTGAAAGTCACAGTTCGTCAGTCTGATACCGCCTGCACCGATGAAGCACTGATAACCATCACGGACTCACTTTTGGACCAATCATCAAAATCCGGAAAGAAAAATAAAGGACTGCCCGGATATACTTATCGCCGGGCACCAGGTGAAATGTGGCGTTCACGATTCGATATCGAAAAAAATGTGATTGTTATCAATAATGGCCACAGGGATTTTGTATATGCCGGCAAACAAAAGAGCCGCAAGCTCCGTTATATTTGCCGCCTGTTTTGTAAAGAGTTGGTCCGTCACAATTTTCCGGGAATGCAAGTGGATGAACTTCTTGAGCGGATGATCGAGCTATCCTTATATACGGAAGAACACTTGAAATAAACTATTCTTTGTTGCTTCGAATACTGAACGACTAACACTACCCTATAGTTGCATCCGGATTCGGATCAAAGCATTTTCACCCGGTATAAACAAATTTCCTGCTCTCTCCGGGTGTCATAACAAAGAGCAATTATTTGTTTTACGAGGAGGACTTGTATGAGTTCTGCAAAAAAAACAGTCGGCAAAGAGCGAGAGCGTATTAACAAACTTAAACGAGCCTTTGCCTACAACCTCTTTTACAAGCAGGGAGTCACCACCAGGACCGCAAGCCTGAATGATTGCTATCTTGCAGTTTCCTACACGCTCAGGGATCGGATGCAGCATCTCTTTGTCAACTCAGCGGAGGCGTTGCTGGAAAAAGATTCCAAGATTGTCTGTTACTTCTCTGCAGAATTTCTCATGGGGCCGCACCTGCACAACAACCTGGTTAACCTTGGTCTTTATGATGAATTTTTTCAAGCTGCCGAGGAAAGCGGCCTGGACCTGAAAGAGATTATCGACCATGAAGAGGAACCGGGTCTCGGTAACGGCGGTCTGGGCAGGTTGGCAGCCTGTTACCTCGATTCACTCTCCTCGCTGCAGATTCCGGCCATCGGCTATGGTATCCGCTACGAGTTCGGCATGTTCGACCAGGAGATTGTTGATGGCTGGCAAAAGGAACTCAGTGACCGTTGGCTGCATCCCGGCAATCCCTGGGAGATCAAGAAACCGGACATGGCCTGTGATGTCGGTTTCGGCGGCCACACTGAAGTGTACCATGGGGAAGAGGGCAACAGACGGGTACACTGGATTCCGGCCCGGGTGATCACCGGAATTCCCTACGACACACCTGTTCCCGGCTTTAAGGTCAACAATGTTAACCTGCTCAGGCTGTGGAGCGCTGAGGCGCACGCCTCCTTTGACTTTGAAGACTTCAATACCGGTGACTACTACGGCGCAGTAGAAGACAAAATTAATGCCGAAACCATCACCAAGGTCCTCTACCCCAATGACGAACAGTTCCAGGGTAAACAGCTGCGGCTGGAACAACAATATTTTTTCGTATCCTGCTCCCTGCAGGACATGATCCGTATCCACCTGCTTGTCCACGACAGCCTGGATAATTTCTTTGAAGACTTCCAGGGCCAACTCAATGATACTCATCCTTCCGTTGCCGTACCGGAGCTGATGCGCCTCTTGATGGATAAGCATTTTTATGATTGGGACAGGGCCTGGGATATTACCTGCAAGACCCTGTGCTACACCAACCACACCCTGCTGCCCGAGGCCATGGAAAAGTGGCAGATCGATTTGTTCGGCACCCTGCTTCCCAGGCATTTGGAGATTATTCTTGAGATCAACCGTCGCTTCCTGGATGAGGTACGGCTGAAATACCCCGGCGATGAAGAAAAGATAAGTCGAATGTCCATCATTGACGAATCGGGTTCCAGGTACGTGCGGATGGCCAACCTGGCCTGCATAGGATCCAAGGTCATTAACGGCGTTGCGGCCATGCACACTGAGCTGTTGCGCAAACACACCCTGGCCGATTTCAATCACATGTATCCGGGCAAGATCCGCAACGTTACCAACGGCGTAACACCCCGTCGTTGGATTGCAGTGAGTAACCCCCGCCTGACCGCGCTGATCACCGAGGCCATTGGTGAAAAATGGCTTACCCATCTCGATGATCTCAAGGAGCTGGAAAAACTGGCCGACGATGCTTCATTCCAAGATGCCTGGAACACGGTTAAGGAGGACAACAAGCGGGATGTTGTCGCCATGGTTTTGAGGAAGCTGGAATTGGTTGTTGATCCGACGGCCATGTTCGACGTCCAGGTAAAACGGATTCACGAGTATAAGCGCCAGCACCTCAACGTGCTCCACATCCTCACCCTCTATAACCGGATCAAGGCCAATCCGGACATGGACATCACGCCCCGCCTCTTTGTCTTCGGCGGCAAGGCTGCGCCCAGTTACTTTATGGCAAAGCGTATGATCAAGTTGATCACCTCGGTTGCCCAGGTGGTGAACAACGATCCCGACGTGCGCGACCGACTGCAAGTCCTTTTTATTCCCAACTACAATGTCAAGATCGGCCATGTCGTCTATCCCATCACCGACCTGTCCGAACAGATTTCACAGGCCGGCATGGAGGCCTCGGGAACCGGCAACATGAAATTTTCCATGAATGGAGCGCTTACCATCGGCACTTTGGACGGGGCCAATGTGGAAATTCGGGAAGAGGTGGGCGCTGATAATTTCTTCCTGTTCGGCCTCAACGTGGACGAGGTCATGACATTGCAGAGATCCGGCTACCGCCCCATGGATTATTATCAGCGTGACGAAGAACTCAAGGGGGCTGTCGACCTGATTGCATCTGGACATTTCTCGCATGGTGATCGTGAGCTGTTCCGACCTGTTGTCGATTCGCTGCTCTATAACGATCAGTACACACTCTTTGCCGATTATCGGTCCTATATCGACTGTCAGGATCAGGTAGGCAATATTTTTCAGGATAAGAAGAACTGGACCAGAATGTCCATTTTGAATGTAGCACGGATGGGCAAGTTTTCCTCTGACCGGTCAATTATGGATTACAGCAGGAAGATTTGGGACGTAAAGCCCTTTCCTGTTGAGTTGAAATGGCAGCGGCTGCCGGAAGACGGCGTCCTCTTTACACCCAGAAAGTCGGGCCGGGAGAATGGAATACTATGATTGGATTTATCCTTTGAAGAAAGGGTGTTGTCAAATGACAACACCATACGAACCATATAGGAAGTAATACGCTGTGTAAATGACATATAAAAAAGGAGAAAATTAACATGAGAGGTAAACTGGTAATCATTTTATTGATCGTTTTATTGGCAAGCCCGCTAGCAGCTCAAGAACTCACAGGAACTCTTCAGCAGATTAAAAAATCCGGTCAAATTAGAATCGGCTATCGTGTGTCTGAACCACCCATGTCATTTTTGGACAAAGACGGCAAACCGACTGGTTATTCTATTGATCTCTGTAAATGTATCGTAACTGAAGTTGAAAACAAAATTGGCGCTGACGTAAAGGTTAAATATGTTCCCGTAACCGCTAAAGGGCGATTTAAAGCGTTGGCAGATAAAAAAATTGACATGTTATGTGGCTCAACTACTAAAACGCTTTCCCGTAGTGAACTTGTTGACTTTACGCAACTGACATTTGTCACCGGCGCTTCACTAATGACCTTAAAAGATAATAAGGCTAATGATTCTGACGGTTTTGATGGAATGAAAATTGGCGTCGTGAAAGCCACAACGACCGCCGTCGAGTTGAAAAAACTATTTCAAGACACATCAATAGACGCGGAAGTTGTCTTATTCAATTCAGCAAAAGAAGGCATCGATGCGTTACGAAACAAGAAAATCGATGCCTTTTCTTCTGACCAAATCGTACTTATAGGTATAGCTTTAAAAGCGCATGACCCAATGAGCTTTGTGATTAAGCCCCATGTGTTCACCTTCGAGCCTTTTGCACTTGCCGTAAGGCGAAATGATTCAGACTTTCGTCTTGTTGCAGATCGTGTGATTTCCGACCTTTATCGATCAAAAGAAATACTTAAAATTTATGACAAATGGATTGGCAGGTTTGCCCGACAAAGGCTGCCCATATTCGATGCATTGATCCAACTTAATGCAACACCAGAGTGAGAATAGTGCGGACAGGAGAACATCCTTAAAAACATCAAAAAAATTATTTAGTGTCCGTCCAGAAATAGGGATTTTCGCGTTCTGCCAAGGCGGGCGCCGGATTTAACCCGGAGGAATAGCGTGCTATTTTAAGGAGTTAAATCATGGCGCCCAACACCGGCAGGGCGTGA
>JAOZSO010000242.1:0-5546 GCA_029939655.1 Desulfobacterales bacterium | reverse complement strand
CATTGGTTGTCGTTGAAAACGGTGTGGTGGAGGTGAAAGCCAGTCATGGCGACACACATCTTGGCGGGGATGATTTTGACAACCTTCTTATGGAACATGTTGCCGGAAGGTTTCAGGAGCAGTATGGCGTCAACCTTATGGATGATAAGGCCACACGGAACCGCCTGTGGTCCGCTGTGGAAACCGGGAAATGCCAATTGTCCAATGCCCCTTACGCACAAATTCGTGAAGAATTCATCCATGGCGATCGTCATCTCGACATGGAGATATCGCGTCTCGGCTACGAGGATATGATTCGCCCCCTTGTCCAAAAGACAATGGATTCCGTCCATCAGTGCCTGAAAGACGGCGATATGCTGCCGGGGGCTGTAGGCCGGGTCATACTCGTCGGGGGTGCATCCCGCACCCCGCTTGTCGCTGAAATGATACAAGATGCATTCAGAATCGAACCCCGGCATGAAATCAACCCCGATCTCATTGTAGCCATGGGAGCGGCGATACAAGCAGGGGCGGTCTCCGGAAAGAAAACCCGATCTATATTGGTGGATATAACCCCTTACACGTTTGGGACCAGCGCGGTATCGGTACATGAAGGGAATCTTCAACCCGATGTGTTTGTGCCGATTATCCGCCGCAACACCCCCCTGCCTGTGGAGAACAGTGATGTTTTTGCCACCGTGATTGAAGCACAGAAAGCAGTTGATATCCGGATCTATCAAGGCGAGGCACCCCTCGCCGAAGAAAATATTTTTATCGGTAATTTTCTAGTCGAGGGGTTGGGCGATGTCCCGGCAGGAAACCAAATCGTCCTGAACCTATCCCTGGATCTCAACGGTATCCTTCAGGTGACAGCTGTTGAAAAACGAACGGGTTTGTCCAAGTCCGTTCGCATGGAAACCGATTCCGGCAAGATGACCCTCGACCTGGACCAGGCGAGAAAAAACCTTGAAGCGTTCATCGATAAGGGCGCCGCCCACAACAATCAAAAAGGCGGCGGGGTGACCACAAAACCGGATTTGCTTTCCCGCGCGAAAAGGCTTCGGAAACGAGTACTGGACATTGTCGACTGTGTGGACAAAACCGATAGAGAGGAGCTGCGCACGCTCGTCGACAAGAGCAAAAAAGCGGTAACAGCCGGGGACGATGCAACCCTTGCAGAGCTGAACGAATCATTGAGCGACATGCTTTTTTACCTGGAGGATTGATGCAAATCCGTTGTCCGGCATGTAAAAAGCTAAACGACTCCACAGATGAATGCAACCGTTGCCGCGGGAATCTGTCCGATTTGAGACGAATACGCCGGGCCGCTGTTGAGGAGTTGAAGCTTGGCAAAAGGTACCTTCTGCGAATGAATTCCGGGAAAGCCCTGCTGAGTGCTAGTTCGTCATGGCGGCTAAAAAAAAGTGTTTCCGCCGCAAAGCTTGCCTTTTTGGCCAGTCTGATGGGAGGGCATTTTTCCGAAGCCACCCGTTGGTACCGTATGGCAACCACAGGCGGCAGCCTGGGCTCTGCCCGTGACCGCCAACCCGGTATCATGGATAGCCGGCCCAAATAACCGTCCCATATTCATCAGCTTTATTATCGTGACACTTTTGTGCTCGTTACAAGGGAGGTAAAAAATGATTAATTTAAAGGACAAACTCTCACATCTTTCTTTTATAGCGGCCGGCAAGCTGTTGGGGCCGCAGGGCCAAAAGCACATCATCAGCGGCGGGAAGTGGGAGATAGATCTGGATGAGCAGGTGATCCTGAAAAGGGATCTTTTTCATCTCGATCTTGGGGAGGCCGGTGTGACCATTCGCCTGGACCCTGCAAAACATCATAAAATAGACATCGCATGCAGCGCCTGTTCGGTGTATTGCGATCACCAGGGGGCTGCCCTGTCTCTGATACTCGAGGAAAAGCTCGCCCTGGGCCTCGCCGAACCGCCGAAGGAAAGGGTGCCCATCGAAAGCCTCAGTGACAACGAGCTTGTGGCCCAGGCCATTGAAGACCGGGTCGAACGGGCTAAAAATGAGAAGATGCGTCTGACATCCATGAACCGTGATGTGTTATGGACGGACTATGTTTTGACCAATGCCCTGTCGGGAAAGAGCTACCGTATTGCACTGAGAGGCTGGGAGAGAGGCGAATCCTTCTGCTCCTGCCCGGATTTTCGGAAAAACACACTGGGAACCTGCAAGCATATCATTTATGCCCTTGACCGGGTGAAAAGCCGTTTTGGCAAAACGGTCCGGCAAACGCCTTATAAGGACAAGGAGATCAGCGTATACCTGAAATACGGAGGAGCCCTGGAGCTCCGCCTGCGGATTCCCGGTGGAATTGATGCCTCCAGTACAAAGCTTCTACGGCCGTTCATGGAAAAACCCGTAAAAAACGTGGGAGCATTGTTAAAAAGCATAGGCCTTCTTGAAAGCCGTGGCGTTGGGGTGGTGATTTATCCGGACGCGGAAGAATACATTTCACAGCGGTTGTACCGTGATCGGGTAAAGGCCAGGGTCGATGCCATTCGGAAAGATCCTGAAAGTCACCCATTGCGCACTACGCTTCTAAACGCCGAACTACATCCTTATCAACTTGACGGCATTGCCTTTGCCGTGGGAGCGGGACGGGCAATTCTGGCAGATGACATGGGACTGGGGAAAACGATTCAGGGCGTCGGCGTGGCAGAACTTTTATCCCGGGATGCCGATATTTCCAAGGTGCTGGTGATCTGTCCCGCTTCACTGAAATCCCAGTGGCGGCTGGAGATCATGCGTTTCGTGGAGCGAAGCTGCCAGTTGATTCTCGGCAGCGCAAAGGACAGGGCCCTCCAGTACGATAACGATTGTTTTTATACCATCTGCAATTACGAACAGGTTCTGCGGGACATTTTGGCTATTGAGAAAGTGAAGTGGGATCTGATCATTATTGATGAAGCGCAGCGGATTAAGAACTGGGAGGCCAAAACCAGTAAGATGGTAAAGGCCTTGAAGTCTCCGTTTGCACTGGCACTTTCGGGCACTCCTCTTGAAAATCGCCTGGAAGATCTTTTTTCAGTCGTGGAATTCATCGATGACCGTCGTCTGGGGCCTGCTTTTCGGTTTTACAATCGGCATCGGGTCACCGATGAAAGGGGCAAACTGCTCGGATATAAAAATCTTGTTGAGGTACGGGAAAAGCTGAAACCCGTCCTGCTCCGGCGAACCCGGG
This sequence comes from Desulfobacterales bacterium, assembly GCA_029939655.1. Lineage (GTDB taxonomy): Bacteria > Desulfobacterota > Desulfobacteria > Desulfobacterales > B30-G6 > B30-G6. The sequence goes on along the minus strand of JAOZSO010000242.1, from coordinate 2,354 downwards.
AAACCGTGCTGGAGCAGTTACCCCCCCGAACCACCGAGATTATGAGAATACCACCGTCGGAAGAGCAGCTTGAGCTCCACAACAGTCATAAACGGATCGTTTCCACCATTATCAACAAAAAATTTCTGACCGAAATGGATATTCTACGTCTTCAAAAAGCGCTTCTCATGTGCCGCATGTCCGCCGACAGCACCTTTCTGGTGGATAAACAACCACCCGGCTATTCGAGCAAATTGGCGGAACTAGCTCTCATCATTGAACAGTTGTTGCGTGAAGATGACCGAAAAATCCTTTTGTTTTCCGAATGGACGACCATGCTGAACCTCATTGAACCATTGTTAGCAGAGCAGCGGGTTAAATATGTGCGGCTGGATGGTAGCGTCCCCCAGAAAAAACGGCAGGGCCTGGTACACCAGTTTCAGAAAGATCCGGAATGCAAACTGTTCGTGGCCACCAATGCCGGTGCCACAGGCCTTAACTTGCAGGCCGCCAATACAGTGATCAATGTGGATCTGCCATGGAATCCCGCTGTTCTCGAGCAGAGAATCGGCCGGGCCCACAGGATGGGCCAGAAACGGCCGGTACAGGTATTTGTTCTCGTTACCGAGAACACGCTTGAAGAGAGCCTTCTCAATACACTTGCCGCCAAACACGCCCTGTCCCTGGCGGTTCTCGACCTGGAATCCAATACCTCCGCGGTCGATCTTGTCAGCGGTATCGATGAACTGAAACGGCGACTGGAAATCCTGATCGGTAAAAAGCCCGATGCGGCCGTAGATGAAAGCCGGAAGGAGCTGGTTGAAAAGGAGGCCGCTGTTTTGGCCCGGAAGGAAAAAGTCGCCCTGGCAGGAGGGCAGATGATCGGTGCCGCATTTGCTTTTCTGGGTGAATTGTTCCCCGAAGGAGAAGGGTCCGAACAGACCGATCAGGCCGCCGAAGCGTTCAAACGGAAATTATCAGAAGGACTGGAAAGGGGAGAAGACGGGAAAGTGAAGATGACCATCTCCTTTCCCGATGAGTCCGCCCTGGATAATCTGGCAAAGTCTCTTGCCCGAATGGTCGGCGCCGGTAGCCCTCAGTGAACCTTTTGGCTAAAATTTTCAGTTCTGCCAGCATATCTTCAAGAATAATTGTCGCTTGACAGATAACAATTCTGTTCTAAATTACCTTTGAACGTTTACAACACGCGTCTTCACCGCGATATAATTGAATTTAAATAGATTCCCCTATTGGTGATACAATTCATGAGGCAGTTCCATGGGAAGTATTTTGTCTTCTCACGCCTGAACAAGTATGTCGCAGTTGTTTTTTTTAAATCAACCAAATCACACCATAATTTAAGGAGAAATTTGATGAAAAAGATCCTGGCGTTATCCTCACTCATATCCGTTGTATTGCTGATATTCATCTCCACCGGTGTAGCAGGCCCTGTTATGGAACGGATCGTTTCCAAAGGCCACGTCGTGATTGGAACCACCGGCACACAGCCGCCCTTGAATGCCACTTCCAAAGCGGGCGAACTCATCGGCCTCGATGTCGACATTGCCAAACTGATCGCAATGAACATGGGCGTAGAGGTCAAGTTCATGACCCTGCCGTTTTCCGAACTGCTCCCGGCCCTCATTGCCGGCAGAGTCGACCTGGTGATATCCAGCATGACCATCACCCCCGAACGCAACATGAACGTGGCCTTTATCGGCCCCTACTATATTTCGGGAAAAGGTATTTTAACGAAAAGCAAACACCTCGACGCCCTACAGGGGGCGAGTGGACTAAATCAGCCCCAGTTCAAGGTGGCGGCCCTGAAGAATTCGACCAGCCAGCGGTTTGTGGAAAAAGAAGCGCCGAAAGCAGAATTTATCCCGGTCGAATCCTATGACCAAGCCATCGAACTGCTTTTTCAGGACAAAATCGATGTGCTGATCGCTGACTCCCCATTCTGTGCCCTCACCGCGTTCCGATACCCGGACAAAGGGCTCACTGCCGGGCAAGACCGACTCACCTTTGAACCCCTGGGAATCGCCGTTACAGAGGATGCCCTCCTCATAAACTGGGTGCAGAATTTCATGGTCAGCCTGAACGGCCGCGGCGAACTGAAACGGCTGACCGAGAAGTGGTTGAAGGACGGATCTTGGACTTCTCAACTACCTGAGTAAATTTCTTTTTATCATATCGTTACCAACGATCTATGAATAAACTGTAAAAAGATGGGTGAAATCGTCCTTTGATTTCACCTTTTTTTTTGTGCGCCCGGCAGGGCGCACCCACTTGGAGGTGCGACACGACTGAGTTTGTCGGGGTCAAGTCCTCTACACACCCGTCAGGGGGAAGTGTTAGCTGAACGGCAACTGCGT
>JAOZSO010000241.1:0-5552 GCA_029939655.1 Desulfobacterales bacterium | reverse complement strand
CACAATAAAAATTAGGGCCTGATATGTACAGGGTTGTTAGAGCTAGTCCAAGCTCAAATTTAAGCAACTATATTCATTGCAGATACTTATCCGATATATCTGTAGACTCATGGTTATCGGTTAAACCACAATATATGGCGGAGCAAATTAAAAGAATATCAGAGTTCAGCCAATTCTTTTTTATATTTCTCCACCCATCCTTCGGCACCGCATTCTCTGAAAATATCTATTGCACGAATTAAATATTCTCGAGCTTCCCTTGAATTCCCCTGACGCACGCATGCTGCCGACCGGACAACGTAATCGCCGGCCAAATGATACCTCATCTCATTTTTTTGATGAGACTGTATGGCCTGTTCGAGCCAGTATTCCGCCTTTTCTACATCGTCCAGGTAAGTCATGATTTCGCCAATATACCTTTTGGTTAGACCGTCATATACGCATAACTTGTTTGTGGTCACGTATTGAGACAAGAAATCGAGATCATAATCAGATTTTTCACCGGCGGCCAATCTGGTACGGATAAGGGCAAGTTCAATTAATTTCTTCCAACTTGGCAGATTTCCGCTGTGCTCAAGATTCCGTATCGCCTCCTTGTAGTGGTCAATCGATTCTTGATAGTCTCCGAGTTCGTAATAAGTATCTCCTAAAAATTGGTGATTTCCTGGTTGCCAATAGAACTGATCGACCTGTTTGGCGACGGCCAAACCGGCAGACAAATATTTCAGAGCGCCGTCCATTTCACCTTTCCCCAAGCAACTTGCACCATGACAGGAATAGGCTAAAAGTTTGGTAAAGATGTCGCCACTTTCGTCGGCCAAGAACACGGCCTTATTACTGTATTCGTACGCATGTTTCTGTCGTCCCCAATAATGATAGGCAATATGACCGGTCAAGGCATAGAAAATCGGGACCCAAATCGGATTGTCCGCCTGGACGTGGATATCGAGAGCCTTGGTAAAGTGATCAAGAGCACTCTTAAAATCACAGCTAAAAGCCAACGGCCATCCCAACCAATAGTGAGCCATAGCAAGCAAATTATTGTCTTTCAGATTTCTGGCTATTTCCAGCGAGCGGTAATTGTGATCAAAGGCCTGAATAAAGTCCTCACTGACACAAAAAGAGTACGCACCCAGTATAGTGTTTATCTGAGCGATCCTTCTGGTACGCCCCATTTCATCCGCAGTCTTGATTATTGGACTTACCATTTCCTTAGATTGATGAAAATAATTCAAATCCATCAAACGTATTCCCAGGATTGTCCGTATATCGATAATTTTTTTGAGGACATCTTCGCTCTTAGGCAATTTTTCCAGACAATCAACTGTTTTTCTGGCGTAATCCACAGACTCAGTCAAAGCGCCGCTATTAGTGGCTTTAGCGCCGGACATCTTGAAAAATGTTGCAGCACTTTGAAAATCTTCACATTTTTCATAATGTTCGGCTAAACCCTCGCAGACCTCATTGAGCCTATCCTTATGAGTTTCTTCTAATGTCAGGCCAATACGTTTATGTAGCTCCTTCTTTCGTTTATTTAAAATCGAATTATAGACAACGTCTCGAGTCAGTGCATGTTTAAAAATATGTGTTGATTGAGGAAAAATTCCTCTCTCATTAACAAGTTCTGAGTCTCGCAAAGCGCTCAGATAGGATACTAACGCTTCTTCAGAATAATCCATAACCTTGCATATTAACTCGTAACTAAACTCACGCCCTATCACGGAGCCGGCCTGAACAACTTCTTTCGCACCCTCGGATAGAGAATCTACCCGGGCCATTATTACATCCTGTATCGTGGAAGGGATGTTCACATCTTTCAGATTCTTCACTAAATAGTATTTGTCTTTTTTCTCTATGAGCTTCAGATCAATGAATGATCTAATGAATTCTTCTAAGAAAAGTGGAATTCTTTCTGTCTTTTCAAAAAGTAAGTTTTTCAAATCAATGTCGACATCCATTGAATCCAATAGACAGTCTACCATTTCGAGAGCTTGTTGCTCGGAAAGTCGGTTTAGGTTCATTTGGGCATGGTAGGATTTTAGGTCCCAGGGGGGAACAAACTCGGGTCGAAAGGTGAATAGAAGAAATACAGGTGCCTCCGGTATATAGTCCAAGATTTCTTTGAATACATCCTCAGAGCTTTTGTCAATCCAGTGGAGATCCTCAACGGCTATAATCAAGGGCCGAATCTCAGCACCCTTAAGTGTGATTCGCTTTAAAGACTCGATGATTCTGTTTTTCTTGGATTCTGGACTCATGGGTATCTTGTTGACGCTATTATCATCAACAGAAAGAAGCTCGAGTAGATATGGAAGTGTTGACGCTTCATCTACTCTCAAAGTATTCAGGTTGCCTCTAATTTTTTCAGTAATTTTATGATCTTCATCGCCCTCCATTATATCGAAATTTGATTTCAGGATATCTTTTAGCGGATGATAGGCCACTCCCTTGCCATATGACAAACACTTGCCTTCTAAAAATGTCACGTCCTCTTTGGCCACTGCCTTTCTAAACTCATACAGTAACCTGGATTTGCCAAGTCCAGCCTCGGATACGATGCTGATGGCCTGACCTCTCCCGCTCTTCGCTCGACCAAAACTTTCTAACAGATGCTCAAGCTCCCGTTTTCTGCCAATTAAAGGCGTAAGACCTCGTTGAGCACTGACTTCAAACCTGGTCCTTCTGGTGCTTGGTGCAATCATCCGGTAAGCAACTATGGGCTCTTCCTTGCCTTTAACTTTCACAGGTTCCAAACGCTCAAAAATGAAATATCCTTCAGCTTGTTTATACGTTTCATGTCCGACCAAGATCTCACCAGAGTCAGCAAGCCCCTCCAGCCTTGAAGCCAAATTAATTGCATCCCCTGTAATACCATGCGTTCCTTTTTCCAAATTCACTTCGCCAGTTACTACAAGTCCTGTATTGATTCCTGAGTGCATGGTTACTCTCTGGCCTAATTTTTCTTCTATCTTAGGACTTAATGCCTCAACTAAGGCATGTATCTCTCTTGCTGCCTTTATAGCTCTTATGGGATCATCTTCATGAGTCTTTGGAACCCCAAAGATGGCCATGACTGCATCACCAATAAATCTTTCAATAAAGCCTTCGTATTTCGTGATAACCTGAGCGATTTCTCCAAAAATACGGCTCATGAAATCTTTAACTTCTTCTGGATCAAGACGTTCCGTCAGGGAAGTATAGCCTGACATATCGGAAAAAAGCACTGTGACATTTTTTCGCTCACTGTCTATGTAAGGCATTTGTTTTACAGTAGCCTTTTTTTTGCTCAATAAATTACCACACTCACCACAGAATTTTTTCCCGACAGGAATTTTTGCTTTACAGGAAGGACATTCGACCTCGAATTTTGCTCCACATTCTTCACAGAATAGGACACCTTCACGATTATCAGACTGGCACCTTGGGCACTTCATTTTCATGCCCTCCATTTTTTAAACTTGAAGAATAGAAGAAGGAATAAAAGAACAGATGAAATATATTGAATAAATACATAAATTAGGGGCTGTTGTCAAATCATGCAAAATACAAGATGTTGTGGCAGGTCAATTTCAGGAATGATTACAGATATGCTTGCCAAGTATCTCAGATTTTCGTCAACCGGTGGTATATGGAGACAAGTCCAGTTATCAAGCTCAACCAAATTATTACCGATACCATCTGGTCATGTCCAGCGTACCACTGGAACCCCTATCAATGCAAGATTCTGCCTGTTGCGATAATAATCGCACACCGGTAAAATTTCAGAGGGATGATATTTACTGTTTTGTTGGAGGTACCAGTTATATGAAATCGGGCTACAAAAAATGCAGGGCCGAATGACCCTGCTTTTTCTGTGAACCCTAACTATAAGTTTATTGTTTTCACCCCAATAACTTTAGGGAATCAGGAATACTCATCAACGGTTCAAGTTTCCACGAAGCCCCTTTGATTTGCGTTAGTGAAAACATCGTTTTCGCTATCTCAAATAGTGCCTCGTCCTCTTGCCCCTTCTCTGTAAATATTAGGTTGTAACCTTTGTACCCAAACTCATCAGAACACGAAAATGTCTGCCACTTCTTTATGCCTATCGTGGGTGGGTTCGCTGCTAAATCTAACATGCATTTCTTCCATTCTTCTGTCTTGTTGCTGGGCATTGTATAGGTTCCCATAAGTATCATGTCTTAGTACCTCCCCTATAAACGTTTAGTTTCACAATAATTACAGCTCATGGCTTTTCCATACCTTTTTAGTTTATTTAAACTTCACGCCCCAATGTAAAGATCGCTTTAGGATCAATAAATACGCTCCAGGACTTGACAAATTCTTTGCCTTCATCAGTGCCAAGAAAACTCACCATCGCATCTAAGTCAGATACTTCTATCTTGGCAACATACATATAAGGCGATTCTGAAGGTATTTCCCCCTCCGGATCAGAAACAGCAGGCGCAAGAGCCTTGTCTATTTTCCAAGTATTAAACGCTGTACACCAAGGTGCGCCTCTGATTCCTGGAATTTTCGTGTTTGTGAGATATTTGTCATATTCATCGGCTTGTTGTTTGTCTATTAAATTGTATACAGCAAACAGAGTCGGCATATGGTCACCTCCTTTTAAAGTAGCCTTCATTTATAAATTAGCCAGATAGGTGCGCTATCAACTCATTCACTTCTTCAACAGATGAAACAGGCTTGATTTCAAATTGAACATATGGAATATATTGCTCCGTCATCTTCATAATTTCCACATTAGTGCCCTCAACAATACAATATCCTCCACCTTCGGAAGTAAATGCACCCCACTCTTTTATTACACCGCTTTCCATGTCCTGCTTTATCATAGCCATGAATAAAGCCCACGATCCCCCACGTTCTTTAGCATCAACTGGTACCCTTGACTCATCTAACGTCCAATAAAAATGATGTTTGGCCATGACACTCCTCCTCTCTTTAAATTTGTTAAATGCACTATCTTTATAATGAACTTGCTTCAATCGGTTAGAATATTACCCCCACAAAGGATACAGAGATCCTCTTTGGAGGCTAAACAATGGTAGCTTGAGTCTACCTGTCGTAATGAATAGTTTCATATTTATCCGGGTGTCTTGGACATGCGTATTAGAACTTGATGGGACTGAGTTATTTGAATATTTCTTTTATCTGGCGTAGCGCAGGAAAGAGAGGTCAGCTTGATATGAATTGGAAAAAGCGCAGTTACAGGTCAGCAAGAAGACAGTTATTAGATGTATTTTAGCGTGTAATACTTTTTATAGTGGAATGGGTTGATAAAAGTCAAGCTCATTTGTCAGTATCAACTAAAAATCGCTTTCACATTGAAACCATTGCACGAAAAACACACTTTGAAAACGGCCATATATCTTGGCAGTATTCCACTTTTAGGCCAACCGGTGATAAATGGAGAGATGTCCAGTTATCAAAATTAACGAAATTATTGCCGATACCATTTGGCCATCCCCAACGTACCACGGGAGCCCCTACCAATGCAAGATATGGTCGGTGGTGATAGTAATCGCACACCGGTAATTTTTCAGGTGCCT
>JAOZSO010000240.1:0-5611 GCA_029939655.1 Desulfobacterales bacterium | reverse complement strand
AACGAGCACGTCATCATGAGTATCAAAATGCTGGAACGTCTGCCCTATCCTGAAGATATGGAACAGATACCGGAGTATGCCGGCACTCATCATGAAACGATGATCGGCACAGGATATCCGCGACAGCTTCACAAAGATGACCTTTCGATTCCTGCACGTATCATGGTCATTGCCGATGTCTTCGAAGCATTGACCGCTTCAGATCGACCGTATAAAAAAGGCAAAACACTTTCCCAATCGATCAAGATTATGGGTTTTATGAAAAAAGATGAACATATCGATGCAGAACTCTTTGATCTCTTTTTAACTTCGGGAATCTATCTTGAGTATGCGAAACGCTACCTGAAACCCGCGCAGATCGATGTCGTGAATATAGAAGTATACCTTTCTTGACAGATTCCAATTAGGCTCTCAATCTTTTAATGGCGTGTGTTATGATGTCGATGGCCGTGTCGATCTGTTCCGGTGTTGTCATTCGGCCTGTGGAAAAGCGCACTGTCCCTTTGGCCCATTCCAGGGGAATCCGCATGGCTTCCAGAACGTGGGACAGGGTCACGGTGTCCGAGTGGCAGGCGGCACCGGCCGATGCAGCCACTTCCAGGCCGATCTCCTCTAATATGCGGTTGGCCTCCAGGCCCTTGAAAGAGATGCTCAGGGTATTGGGCAGGCGCTCATCAGGATGACCATTGAGGCGCATGTCTGCCAACCGTGCCGCCAGTTTGTTGTACAACCGGTCGCGCATGGCCGTTAAGTGCCTTCCGGTATGATCGAGGCTGCGCTCGGCCATCTCACAGGCTTTGCCCAGTCCCACGATCTGGACTACGTTTTCGGTGCCGGCACGCCATCCCATCTCCTGATTTGCCCCGTGGCAGAATTTTTCCGGTAACAAGCCCTTCCTGACATATAATGCGCCGATCCCCTTGGGGGCGTATATCTTATGCCCGGCAATTGAGAGCAGGTCTACGTTCAATTCCTGAACATCCGTGGCGATTTTTCCCACGCTTTGGGCCGCATCGGTATGAATGCAGATGTCTTTCTGCCTGGCCAGCAGAGCAATATCACGTATGGGCTGAAGAGTTCCCACCTCGTTGTTGGCATGCATGATGGTAATCAATACCGTGTCCGGTCGAATGGCGGCGGCAACAGTATCCATACGGATCATGCCGGTGTCATCCACATCCACACAGGTGGTCTCGAAGCCCTCTTCTTTCAGGTATTCACATACAGCCAAAACCGCCGGATGCTCTACCGTGCTGGTGATGATATGGCGACCTTTATCCTTCAAGGCCCGGGCCATCCCCTTGATGGCATGGTTGTTGGATTCGGTACCGCCGGAGGTAAAGAACACTTCCTGTGCTTGGCAATTAAGCAGACCAGCCACTTGTTGTCGGGCTTTTTCCACCGCTCTTTTGGGGCGGATACCGTACCAATGGGAACTGGACGGGTTGCCGAATTCGGTTTCGATAAACGGTCGCATGGCCGCAATCACTTCCGGATCATGTGGCGTGGTGGCGTTGTAGTCCAGATAGATGGGCTGAACCATATGAGGCCTCCTTTATTTTGGCACCTTAAAGCCCAAGTCAAAGGTGCGGTGGCAGGCGGGGCATATGAAGGGCCATTGTATTTCATCTGCCAATTTATCGTTTTGGAAAAAGGATACCGGAAAAACATTTTTCTCGCAATCACAAGTCCATCAAAAGACGGGATCGAAGAGCTTATTTTTCGTCTTTGCAAGATCTAAATACCATTGACCCAATCAGGATATGGATGTAATAAATAGAGATGTCTGAAAGGAGAAAATGATGCCAATCGAAACAGTAACCCAGGCAGCAGAGAAGTGTGGTGTTGCCATTGAACCTGTCGCACCCTTTCGGTTGCAGTGCCTGGGTGATGAAGATTGCCGAAAAATCCACAATGCAACATTGGAAGTTCTGGATCAAACTGGTATTTTTGTTCCCAGCGACAGGGCAACCGAAATTTTTGCGGATCATGGTGCCCGGGTGAACAAACAGGATCACCGGGTGTTTTTGTCACCGGCCATGATCGAAAAAGCCATGTCCACCATCCCTGAACAGATTCGCGTCCCGGGGCGGGAGCGATCACGGGATTACATCGTGGGGGGGGATTCACTGGGCTTTATCAATTTTGGGACCACGGTGTTTATTAATGATTTAGTTACGGGCGAACGTCGAAAATCAACCACGGCAGATGTCGCCCAGGCAACCCGGGTTTTGGATGCCTTGAGCAGCATTGAGATATTGATCACCGTATTGAGTTGTACGGAAAAATCTCCCCTGACCGAAACCATGCACGCCACGGCGGCCATGCTCGCAAACACTACCAAACCGGTGGAAGCCGTACCCCCCACGGCCAATTTAATTCCTAAAATGGCATTGATGGGAGAGGCTGCTGTGGGCAGAGACGTCTTTCGCCGGAATCCTTTCTTTTTTACCGGAGTCTGTGTTGTGAGCCCTTTACAACTGGTGGACGAATGCAGTGAAGTGCTGATGGCCTCGGTGGAACACAATTTTGTCACCAGTGTGCTCTCCATGTGTCTGGCCGGAGGAACATCTCCCATTCATCTTGCCGGAACAGTGGTTCAGCACAATGCCGAAGTGTTAAGCGGGTTGATTTTAGGACAACTGCTGAAGCCCGGTGCACCCATGATATACAGCAGTTCCACCACATCCATGGATATGCTTTTCGGCACTGCCGCCGTGGGATCTGTGGAAGGCGCCATATTAAATGCAGCCCTGTCCCGGATGGGTCGTTATTACCATATCCCCGTTAGGGTATCGGGCGGGTAGGTGGATAGCAAGCTGTGTGACGCCCAAACCGGGTTCGAGTCCTTGCTTACAGCGCTTCTTCCCTCATTGGCAGGTGCCAATCTGGTTTATGGAGCAGGGATGCTGGACAGCGGAATGGTTTTGGATTACGGCAAAATGATCCTTGATGATGAGATCAATCATCATATTAAGCGCATCGTTAAAGGGCTGCCGGTTACGGAAACGTCTCTTTCGGTGGATCTTATCAAGGAGGTAGGGCACACCGGGAATTACTTGACGCATCCAAGCACTTTGGATCATTTTTCCGAGCTGATACAACCCGGGCTTATGAACCGTGAAAATTATGACAACTGGTCGGCCAAGGGTCGAACCGACATCCACGAAAGGGCTATGGAAAGGGCCAGGGAACTGGTGGCAAATCATCAGCCCAAGCCCATCAGTGAACAGGCTCAAAAAGAGATTGATGAAATAATCCGCGAAACTGAAAAAGAGCTCAAGGTAATATATTAGGACCCTATCCCGAATTTTAATTAAATTTAGAATTATTGGTTACTCTGTAACCCTACCACTTCACAGAGTCAATTATATAGGAGTAAAATTTGACACAGAAACCCAGCGGCATACGATACATCCCTGGCAAGCGTGACCTTTTGATCGTTTCTCCCCATAGCCCGGTCATTAATGGTGTATTTGAAAATGATGTGCGTACCGGCATCATTGCCGAAAAGATACAACAAACACTTGACTGTCATGCCATCCTCAATGACCTTTTTTTCAAGCCGAAGGGGCCGATCACCAAAAGTCTGGAAAACTATTTTCTAGACCTCTACAGAATCGACCATTCAAAAAAGGTCTCAGGCTACCTCCGCCGCATCGAAACGATTGTTAAAAACGGAGCGAAGAAATACGTGGTCTGGATTCATGGGATCACCGATGATGTCGCCATTGCCCAGGGGCAGGAGCATAAATCCCTCGGTCTGTTCGATGAAGCCCCTGAAAAGCTGCACGCTCTGATTGGTTATGGACAGGGCGGGAATCCCAAAACCGGTGAAACCCGGAGCCGTTATTCAGCCCGCAATGAGACGGTGGAGATCTTCCGTGACCAGTTGTGTGCCGGAGGCCTGACTACCATTCTGACTCATCCGGCTGGGTCGAATTACCGCGGCCGTGATGCCAAGCGGCTCAACCAATGGTTCAATCAGCAGGGTTACGGGTTTGACAGGGTTGAATCGATGCATCTTGAAATCAGAGAGAGAGGGTTTCGCGATACAGATGCGAATGCCGTTCAAACAGCCAAAATTATCGCCACTGCCCTGAGTCTCCTCACTAAAGGGATTTTGCCACCCGGCAGAGGTTGACTTGCTCACATTCAGGCGCTGTCATCAAGCCTGGTGATTTAAAAAAAGATATCTACACATGTCCAATTAGCCAAGGATGTCACAGTTGGGTTATTGGATTCTACCAGGTTTTTCCCACAGATCACGACCAAAAACTGCAAACCCCGTTGTGCCAAGGATTCCGAATACAACTGCCGTAACGAGATTGGTCCCCGGGCTGATGGGCCATAAAAACGCGCCGCCAAAAGCGGCAAGGGATACGAAAACATCTCGGATCAGATAATAAAGCCCGAACATGCCCGCCTTGCAGCTGTCCGGTGCCAAGTCCATGATCAGGGACTTGCGGGGTGGGCTCACCAAATTCCTTGAGCCCCCGCAGAATCGGATGAGGATACCGATGAAAAGCCCGCCGAGTAGAGGGCCGAGAGCAGATTGTCCATGGCCTGCAACAGACCAATGACCAGCACACCTCCTCCCAGGGCCATTATATAAATGGGCAGAAAACGCTCGGCCATCCGCTCGCCCATACCCACCAGCACCACCATGGCCAGCACACCGACGGTGCTGCGTTTCAGGGCGAGAAACCGGGAGATTCCGGCGGCGCGGCCAGTTATGTCTTCACGCAGTCCTTTCTGCACGAGTCTCCCCCAGAATAAACGTCATCTAATCGTCAAGTTTGCCCTTGACCTTTTACATAAGATAATAGCTCAGATGTAATCCCGTTGCTTTTCAAATGTCAAGCTTTCACCATCGTCCCGGTAATCCGTTAAACTGGGCCTTTTGTTAGAATAAGACTTGCAGATGTTACACGATGCATATATTCGTTGATTGAATAGATCAGCAGTAAATTCTTCTGAGAGAAACGCGTGGGATCATGGCTTTTCTGAAAAAAAAATATCGTGAACATGACGCCACAGGATTCTTTCCCGGACCGGGGACCTTTGCCCACGGGGTTCACCCACCGGAAAGAAAATCACTGGCAGCCGACGCACCCATTGAGATCATACCCACGCCGGAAAAGATACTTATACCGCTGCAGCAGCACATCGGCGGACCTTGTACCCCCATTGTCAATGCCAAGCAAGAGGTGGAACTGGGGGAAATGATCGGTAAGGGAGAGGTCTTTATATCAGCTCCTATCCATGCCCCGGTATCCGGTGTGGTCAAAAAAACAGAAACAGTTACCTTGGCAAACGGGCGGCATTTGCAGGCTATTGCCATCAAGGTAGAGGGAGAACAGGTTGACGGCCAGACGTTGTGGGACCAGATGTTCGGCGGGAAATGGCCCCAGAAATCTTACCAGACCCTGGCCCCGGAAAAAATTTCCAAGGCCATTCACCAGGCCGGTATCGTGGGACTTGGCGGCGCGGCTTTTCCCACGCATGTCAAGATAACACCCAACGATCAGAAACCGATAGAAATTCTGATGGTCAATGGCTGCGAGTGCGAACCCTATCTTACCACCGACTACCGGGTAATGGTGGAAGC
>JAOZSO010000239.1:0-5620 GCA_029939655.1 Desulfobacterales bacterium | reverse complement strand
CCCTGTAAAGCATTTGCTGTTCCTTTTCAGGGTCATAACCCACCGCTTTTATCTGAGCCTCATATGGAGCCATCTCCTTCTGGACTTCGAGGTAAGTAATGATGTCATCGTTGACAACGGCAACAATGCGCTCCACAATTTCGCCGTCACCGGCAGGAGCCCCCCCCGCGAATCCAACAAACCATATGGAAATCCACATGAGGCGCTGCATGATCATCTTGAAATTTAAATGCCTGATCATCAGTTATATTAATCCGTGATAGCTATGGCCGAGTCACGATGCTATCCCACGCCACCTGGTTAACATTCAAGGTATACTGTTTTTCCAGCGCCGTGATCCACTCACGGTACATGGCTTCCTTTTTGCTGTTTCGCACCTGCTGGACGATAATGGCGTCAATGCTGGAAACATCCTCTTCCTTCTCCGGATCGGATCCCGATGATCTATAATGTTGTTCATAGTAGTCGGATATCTCTTCCTGGGTAATACGTATCCGGGGTTCTAGCTCATGGTCAACGACCTTTTCCATCAACAAACGAATTCGCAGCTCACTTTTCCACTGATGAAAGGATACCGCCTGCTCAAGCAGCACCTGATCGAACTCACCCTTGGGATAGTCCGATTTTATCGATGCAATCACCTCTTCGAGTTCCGGGTCACTGATCTGTATGTTAAGTTCTCTGGCTCTTTCTATAAGAATCAATCTTTCGGTAAGCTGATTCAGGATACGGTGCCGAATATCAGCCAATATCTCCGCATCTATGTCCATATCCGTGGGAAAATCAGCTGTAGTATCCTCGACCGCCCTGTTGAAGGCATCCACCGTGATAACACTGTCGTTGATCTGAATCAAAACTTCCGGCAACACCGGTCCCTTAGAGTCGGAACAGCCCAAAAAACCGGCCCACACAACCAGAGTTGCCCATACGATACAAAAGCATCGATAGCGCCACCGACGTTGCTGCATGAAACGCCCCCGTTGCGATTCCCGATCTTACCACATCTACGGTGTCAGATGCCATACCGCATAGCCCACTATTTGGTCTTCGCTCTTCGAGCTACGCCCCAACAAGAGCGAAACGGCAACTTCCTTGTAGCTACGGCAACCTCGACAATCACAATTTAGTTAATAGAGACAATTTTATGAAGCGCGACGCTGTCGTTCCTTAGCGAAATTTTGCTACAGCCCTTTCGGGACGCAACACCACTCTTTCGCTCAATTTATGCAATATAATCAATTTTTTCGCGCCTCAATACGCCTACAATAAGGTGATCAGGCGTTAACATGATGTGCTATTTCTTTCAAGATGTATTTGGTTTGGGTCAAAACGCCGGTCTTTTGCCGATCGGACAGTGCTACCGTCAATTTATGATCGGGGGTCAGTCGAAACCGGTCTTTTTCTGACACAATCAGGTCGACAATACCATGAGGATTGGCCTGATGCTGATGGGATATGTGTAGCACCAGCTGGTTCCCTGCTACATCGAGCTTCTTGATACCCGCTTTTACCGCCAGGGCTTTGAATACAATCTTCACAAGAAGATTCGAGACTTCTTCCGGCAACTTTCCATAGCGATCGATGAGTTCTTCCTTAATAGCCGAAACTTCATCCATATCGGAGATTCTGGACAGCCGCCGGTAGGCTGAAAGTCGCTGATCGATGTCGGCGATATAGTGCTCCGGAATAAAGGTGGACATGGGAAGGTTGATTTCCGGTTCAATGTCATCCCTTGGCTGTTCGCCTTTCAACTCGGAAACCGACTCTTCCATGAGTTTCAAAAACATGTCATAGCCCACAGCCGCAATGTGGCCTGATTGCGATGCGCCAAGAATGGTCCCACCCCCCCGAATTTTGAGGTCGCTCATGGCAATCTGAAATCCAGATCCCAGATCACTGTGATCCATCAACACCTTCAGACGCTTTAACGCATCGCGGGTAATGTAGCTCTCCGGGGGAATAAACAGGTATGCATAGGCACGCTCCTCCGCACGCCCCACACGACCGCGCAACTGGTACATCTGCGCAAGACCGAACCGGTCCGCCCGGTTGATGAAAATCGTATTGGCGGAAGGTATGTCGAGGCCCGATTCGATAATGGTCGTGCACACAAGCATATCGATCTCTTTGTTGACAAATCGAAGCATGATCTTTTCCAGTTCCCGCTCCGGCATCCGGCCATGGGCGATGTCCAGTCGAACGTCAGGGACGATGGATTTCAAGCGGGCAGCCATTCTTTCAATACTGTTGATGCTGTTGTGGACAAAGAAAATTTGTCCGCCCCGTTGAAGCTCTCTCGTAACGGCATCCTTGACAATACCATCTGTAAATTCGGATACATACGTCACCACAGCATGCCGGTCTTCCGGCGGCGTTTCAATAAGATCGATATCCCGGATGCCCATCAGGGACATGTGCAGGGTTCTGGGTATGGGTGTTGCCGTAAGAGCCAGCACATCGACGGTCGTCCGGATTTTTTTCAGGACCTCCTTGTGCCGCACACCGAATCGGTGCTCTTCGTCGATGATGAACAGCCCGAGGTCTTTGAAGGAAACATCTTTCTGGAGAATCCTGTGGGTGCCGACAACGATATCGACCTTTCCGTCCGTGACATCGTTCACAATTTTTCGCTGCTCCTGCCGTGACCGGAATCGACTCAAACAGGCAATATTGACGGGATAGTCCTTAAAACGTTCCGAAAATGTTGCAAAATGCTGCTCAGCCAAAACCGTCGTCGGGACAAGTACGGCTACCTGCTTGCCATTGTAAACAGATACAAATGCCGCGCGAAGTGCCACCTCTGTCTTGCCGTAGCCCACGTCACCACATACGAGTCGATCCATGGGCACGGACTCTCCCATATCGTGCAAGACCCCCTCGATAACCTTCAGTTGATCGGCGGTTTCTTCGAAAGGGAATCCATTTTCGAAATCCTGAAGCTCTCTTTCCACAGACCGGTGGGAAAAGCCTTTGTGCACCTTTCTGGCTGCATAGAGCTTGAGCAGTTCCTTGGCAATTAGGATTGTCGATTTTTTTGCTTTGGTTTTCATCCGGTCCCAAGATTTACCCCCCATCTTGTCCACGACCGGCACCACACCATCCACGCCCATATACTTCTGGATCCAGTTCATGCGATCTACCGGCAGGTAAAGCCGGTCGTCGTCCTTATAGATAATCAGCAGATAATCGTTGGTCACAAATTCCACCGTCAATTTGGTGAGCCCTTTGTACTGGCCGATACCGTGTTCGTCGTGCACCACTAGATCGTCGATCTTGAGGTCCTCAAAATTGAGCAGTTGTTTTTGGATACGAGATTTTCCGGCAGCCGTTCCTTTGCGGCGCGTCCCGAATATTTCATTGGCCGTTATGAGAGCGATAGAGGCCTCGGGCCAAACAAACCCGGATGAGATTTCACCCACACACAGGCACACCGGTTCTTTTTGATGATCTTTTAACGCATGCCCGGCGGGAAATGTTTCCCTGGACAGAACCTGAATAGGGTACGGCAAAAGCATCGATCTTACTCGCTCGGCCTGTGATGAAAAAGCACAGGCAATCACCGTGAGATAACCCCTTTCCCGGTACTTTTCAATCCAGTCCACAAGAGGCGACAGCGGTGTATCCATGGATTGGGGATGTCTCAACGCCTCTATAAGTTCCGTGTTGTCATGGACCTGGAAATTGTACCGGGAAGAGACCGACATCGATTTTTCTTGGCCGTCAAACATGGAAATTGCTTTAAACATCAGGGTCTTTGAGCGTGTCAAACCCGAATGAACCGCTCCCCAAGCCAGGTATGTCTTCTCGGGCGATACCGCAAATCTCCCCTCTTCCAGAATGGTCTCAAATTGTTCCCGGACAAGGTTTTCGGATGCTTCGGCCGCCGCTTTTACCTGCTCGTAGTCCGTCACAACATAGAGCGTGTCGGCTCCCGTATAATCAAACAGGGTCTCGAGTTCAGAATCGATGAGCGCCATCAAATTTTCCGATCCGGAATTTATACCCTCGGTCTTCAGGCGGTCGATCACTTTCCTGACTGCCGTGACAGGTGTGTTCAACCGTGAAGCTTCCTCCCTGATGCGGCCGATCACACCGGGAAGCTGATGCCTGTCCAGGATAGCTTCTTTGGCAGGCAGAATAACCGCTTCCTGGACCTGCTTGACTGTTCGTTGGCTCACAGGTGAATAAAATCTGAGGGACTCCACCAGGTCGCCAAACAATTCCATCCGCAGAGGCCGAGGATACAGAGGAGAAAAAATATCCAGAATACCGCCCCTTACACAATAATCCCCCGGCTCCTCGACGATGGCGGCACGTTCGTATCCACCGGCTTCCAATTTTTCGATGAGCTTTTCCCGATCAACCTCTTCGCCGGCCATAATCAACTCCGCATAACCGCACAGCGAAGCCCTGGACAGTGTCTTTTTCATCAATCCGTCTATCGTGGTCACAATGACGGGCGGGACTCCCTGGTTCACCAGATTGTAGAGCACGCGGATACGATTGGCGGCTGTTTCGCTGTCCGAGGTGAGAAATTTATACGGCAACAGATTATAGGGCGGGAAATACTGCACCACAGGTGCTTCAGACCCGAGGAAAAAACGCAATTCATCACATACCCGGCGTCCGTCTTTGGAAGACGATACGACCACCACCATGGGTTCATGAAAACGCCTGTAAAGCTTCGAAATCAGGTATGCCTTATCCGTCTTTTGGAGGCCGATGCAATCGATCCCCTCACTACGGCCGGGTATGGATGCAACTAATTGCGCCAGGTAAGTTTTCTCTTGATTTTGAACCATAAACGAAGTAGTGCACTCTATCTTTACAGGTCGATAGCCGACGTAGCTCAGCTGGTAGAGCAGCTGATTCGTAATCAGCAGGTCCGCGGTTCGAGTCCGCGCGTCGGCTCCATACTATATTATATTAATTTCAGACAGTTATACCGTTCTTGATTTCACTTGCGCTGTACTATATGCCCTGGATCGGGTAAAATCAACCCAAAGCATCATTTCCTTGGAATCATTTTACAAAATTATACGCCTCATCACCCTGATGTCCAGCATCGGGTGTTGCCTTTTCTATGGCTGCGCCCCTGTGCAGCCGCTGACAGCACCATCTGCTCGCACAAAACCTGATGCAGCATTCGTCGACCCGGCCGATTTCCACAAGATCCGCGCTTTGTTATACCAACAAGTTGAAGTATGGAAAGGAGTTCCCTATCGTCTGGGCGGACTCTCAAAAAAGGGTATTGACTGCTCCGGATTTGTCTACATGACCTATCTGAACCAATTTAACATCAGGCTGCCGCGAAGCACGTACCAGCAATCCCAGATCGGTGACCACGTGTTTCAACATGACCTCAGCGCCGGTGACCTCGTTTTTTTCCGAATAGGGTATTCCACCAGGCACGTCGGCATTTATCTCGAAAACGGTCTGTTTGCGCATGCATCCAAGAGCCGCGGCGTGATGGTCTCCCGCCTGCAAGATGCCTACTGGTCAAAACGTTACTGGAAGGCCAAACGTATTAAAATTGACAGGCTCTAGCTTTTAAGCTACTTTTAGCTTATGAAAAAGAAAATACTGATCGTTGACGACAACCGACTTCTGCGAAAGTTCC
>JAOZSO010000238.1:0-5622 GCA_029939655.1 Desulfobacterales bacterium | reverse complement strand
ACTTGTTTTTTGAATCGAGGAGTATTGACCGTATCTGTCTGCCGATATTCGAACCGCCGGGTTCTCTGGTCACGATAACGTCATGGCCCTTTTGACAAAGATAGTCATAAACACCCTGAATCTGGGTTGTCTTGCCGGAGCCCTCGATGCCTTCAAATGAAATAAACATTATAATGCTGGTTTCCCTCGGTAAAAATGCCTTCCCAGGAGTCGGTGAAACGATGTCCATGTTTCTCCGGGATCTTCTTTTCCCATAAATTCCCGAATTGCCTGTATCCGGGAGTCCATTTCATCGATACAATTCAGCATTACCGCCTCGATGGTTTTGGGTGGCTCCGGTGATCCAAGCTCCTTGCTGCCATGGTGACTGACCACCATGTGCTTCAGCAACAAGGCCGGTTCCTCAGGAAAGGAGGTGATGGTTCGTATTTTTTCCTCGATCATCTGGAGACCGATAACAATATGGTTCACCATCCTGCCTTCATCGGAATAATCAATGCCGATATCGTAGCTTAACTCACGAATTTTACCGATGTCATGAAGAATCGCACCCGACACGAGAAGGTCCCGATCGATACCGTTGTAGTGTTCAGCAACCTTGTCGGCCAGAACTGCCATGGAAAGGGTGTGTTCCAGAAGTCCCCCGATGTAGGCATGGTGCATTTTCTTTGCTGCAGGAGCCTTTTTAAATTGTGTCGTGAATGATTCGTCCCCCCAAAAAGCACCAAAAAGCGCTTTTAAATACCAAGCGTCCAGGGATTCCGACAGGGCCACAATCCGTTCAAACATCTGATCGACATCACGTTCTGTTGACAACGTGAAATCGGAGGGGTTTGTTTCATCCGGGGGAACCAGCGTCATCTCCTTGACCACGACCTGGAGATTGTTCCGGTATTCGCCCACGTGTCCCCTGACCGCCACCACCGCACCAGTCTCCGCTTGAGAAGAGATCTTCCCGACATTGTCCCAGACCACCGCCTTGATACTCCCGGTCCGATCGGACAGAATCAGGTTGAGGTAATTGTTGCCATCCTTTTTCTGGCCCATGGTCTTTTCTGCCAGGACAAAACAATCTGTCAGAACATCACCGGCACGTATTTGGTTGATGAATCGCTTTTTCATCGGACGCAAATATCCCATGATTTAAGTGTTTGAATTGATTGATAATCAGTCATATCACATTTAATGGGGGTAATGGATATATAGTCTTTTGCTATGGCCGCTACGTCGGAGCCCGAATCCCCGACAGATCCCTGTTCCGCAATTCCATGCCAGTAATAGGGCTGTTCTCTTGGGTCAAGGCGCTTTTCCATCTGTTCACGAAACGACTCGATATTTTGATTGCTGATCCGGACCCCCCGGATACGTTGCATGGGAAGATCGGGAATGTTGACATTCAAAAGCGTGCCCTCAGGCAGACCCTGCTCCATCACTCTTTTCGCCAGGTTCTCGGTAAATTCAGCTGCCTGGTCATAATAGCCCGGTGTTTTCCCCATGATGGAAACAGCCATGGCCGGTATACCGTAAAAGGCAGCTTCCCGGGCTGCCGCAAACGTTCCTGAATAGTTGATATGGATGCCGGCGTTGGCGCCTGGATTAATCCCCGAAATCATCAAATCCGGTCGCTCCTCCAGAAGTTCGATCATGGCCAGTTTGATGCAATCCGCCGGTGTTCCACTCACCGCATATGCCTTGTCACCATTGTTCAGGGATATTTTGCGGGACCTGATGGGCATTTCAAGAGTAATGGCGTGACTGATGGCGCTTCGCTGCTGGTCGGGCGCCACAACGACCGCAGAGAAGGTGTCTGAAAACCGCCTGTGGAGCGCCCTGAGACCTTCTGCATAAATCCCGTCATCATTCGACAATAAAATTTTCATCCGTCCCTGTTCGTCCGAGAAGTTCTCCAAAACCCAGTGTCATCACCTTTGGTTATTTTAAGGCAGCATACCCCCAAGAATGAATCTTCATACATCAATTGCATTGATTTGAAAAGGACTTCGCATGGATCTTATTCTTGATTTTTTCAATACGTTGGCTTTATATTGATTAATTTTGACAGATGCAACAGGTTTGTTTCCCTGAAAAGAACCCTCATGCGAAAGCCCATGTACCATCTCAAACGTCGAACGAGTCAACATGGCTGGTACAACTTATCTGCGCGCATGCTTCCTGTCCTCGGCGTTTTTTGCCGCAGCGGTTGTGTTCTCTGCCTCATGTTGCTGTTTTATGGAATCGTCTGGGGTCAAAACCTTGACAGCGTCCTGGGAGATACACAGATTCCCTGGCATATCACCGCCGACGAGATTAGCTTCGATGAAACTCTTCAGATTTACATTGCCACCGGGAATGTAGTCATCTCAAAAATGGACAAACAAATTACCGCCGATACCATCCATTTCGACCACAAACAAATGAAAGCACTGGCAGAAGGGCACGTTATCATGTCCGTAGGCCAGGATCTGATAACAGGAGACAGCCTTCAAATCGATCTCGAGACGGAAAAAGGAACCCTCCATAACGGTTCTGTTTTCCTGCGTCAGGAAAACTTCCACATAAGCGGCAACAAGATCGTCAAAACAGGCAAAGAGTCCTATCATGTCGACAAGGCCAGCCTGACCACGTGTGATGGGGAGAAACCGGCCTGGAAAATAACCGGCAGAAACCTGAATGTTACCATCGAAGGCTACGGCTATGCCAATCACGCTGTATTCTGGATCAAGAATATCCCGGTATTCTACACGCCCTTTATCGCATTTCCGGTAAAATCGAAACGACAGACCGGCCTCCTGCCACCACAATTCGGAACCTCTTCCCGAAAGGGTTCTGAATACCATCAGCCTCTTTTCTGGGCCATCAACGACAACATGGATGCTACCTTTTACGATCACTACATGGCCCGGCGCGGTAACAAACTAGGTGCTGAATTTCGTTATGTCATGAGTCCCCTCACCAAAGGGTCGTTGATGATGGATTACCTTAAAGACGACAAGGTGGATAACCACGCGGACGGCAATCATGACTGGGGCTATGACGACGAACCGGATGAAGATGTTCTGCGCCCCAACAGGAATCGCTACTGGTTTCGCACGAAGCACAACCAGTTGTTGCCATGGCATTTTTCAGCCATGGCCGACCTCGACATTGTCAGCGACCAGGATTACCTCAAGGAATTCACGAGCGGCTACACCGGTTACAACGATACAAAAGATTACTACAATGATGAATTCAACAGGGATATCGATGACTACAACGACCCCATTCGACTCAACCGGTTTAACATAAACCGTAACTGGTCCAGCTTCAGCCTCGATGCCGAATTCAGATGGTATGACAACGTCATCAGCAGACAGCAGGAAGACCGGGACACCACCGTACAGAGACTGCCGTTCATCCAGTTCAACGCACCCAAGCAACAGTTGGGATCGTCTCTGTTATACGGAGCTATGGCCAATGAATATACTTATTTTTACCGGGAAAACACCGATACCGCAAATCGTGTCACCCAGGATCACCGGTTTGATGTCTATCCCAGGATCTACCTGCCCTTGAGTTGGAAAAACTATTTTACGCTGGAGCCGTCCATGGGCTTACGGGGAACTTATTGGCAGGTGGTGGATCATGAGGATTCGGATGGCGATACAGACAACGACAAAACCTTCCATAGGGAACTCATGGACTACCAACTCGATTTGTCTACGGAGGTCTATAATATCCTGCACACAGGCAGTGATCGGATCGATCGCTATAAGCACGCCGTCATCCCCAGGATTGTCTATACCTATATTCCGGAAGAAGACCAGTCGACCTATCCCGATTTTGATGATAAGGACAGAATCGGGAAGCAGAACCGGCTGACCTATTCGTTGACGAATCTGCTCACCTACCGGTCCAGGCTCAAGAATAAAATATCAGTAGAGGACGAGACCAGCGGCCCGGAATATCATTACCAGCGATTCCTGCGCCTCTATCTCGAACAGAGTTACAGTTTCATCTCGGTTGATGAAGACGACCTTTCGGCGTGGGAAAACAAGAAAACCCGCAATTCTTTTTCACCGGTGTTCGGGCGCGTGGAACTGACGCCGGAAAAATATATCACGTTAGAGGCGGATGCCGAGTGGTCGACATATGAGAACGCGTTGATATCTCGTAATTTTTCGACGACCATGTGGGACCGTCGAGGCGATCAGTTGTCTGTTGAATACCGATACAAGCAGAATATCCCCGATATCGGCCAGAAAGGTCTGAAATCAGCCTATACCAAGCTGTCGATCACCGTGACGGAAGCCTTATCAGCTACCGCCGAGTATGAAAAAGATCTGTACGAAAATAATCATCTCCTCACGAGTATCGGAGCCCTCTACAAGGCCCAATGCTGGTCTTTCCAGCTGACATACACCCGGGAAGAGGGAGACGATAAATATGACTTCATGATCGGCTTCCACGGTCTGGGAAAAATTGAAAGTGATTTTTAATTATGAACTAAAGGGTTCAAGGGGTCGAATTCTGTTGTGTATGGTTCAACAATAATGTTTAAAACATGTGGGAGAATTGTGTCGCAGGGAATCCAACACTTGAATCCTGGACCCCTTGGACCCTTTCTCAGATAGGTAGAAGAAGTACATTCTGTTTAAATTTTTGTTAATACGGTTTCTAATAAAGAGAAAATTATCAACATGAATCATGACATATTAAAGCAAGAATGGTACGTTATCCACACCCGCAGCCGGTTTGAAAACGTGGTCTGTGATGGACTGCTCAAAAAGTCGTTCGATGTGTTCCTGCCCAAGGTACAGATTCCCAGTAAACGTCGGGACAGAAAGCTGATGATTTGGGTTCCCGTGTTTCCCGGATACCTTTTTGTCAAAACGGATATGAGTGTTCATGAACATCTGAACATTGTCAAAACCATCGGAACCGTCCGCCTTGTCGGCACCAAGAGCGGGCCGGTATCGGTTCCGGATGAAACCATTGCCTCGCTCAAAATTATGGTCAACAGCGATAGCCCCATCATCACAGGAAAACGCATGATCAAGGGGGATAGAGTCATGGTCGTCAAGGGCCCTTTCACCGGTGTCATCGGAACTTTTTCAAACTATCGGGGAAAAGGCCGGGTTGTCATCAATGTGGATGCCCTCGGGCAGACAGCCGGTGTGGAAGTCCATGAAGACGACATCGAACCGCTGTCTAAAATATTGGTATAACGGTTGCTTCATTCTTCGTCATCGTCATCATAATAAAGAAAGGCCTTTACGGTTTTTAAGTGATAAATTAAAAAGACCACTATCAGCACCGTAATGATGATCCCGCTCCATTTTTTCAGCACGTCAATATGAATGTACTGGTTGATAAAGTTGATCATATTGTTGCCGATAAGGGCATAGATCATAATCGAGGCCAGGGTTCCGCTGAACACGATCAGAAAATTATTGATCGCCTTGTAGTTTAGCAGGTACCCGATGATGGCCCCTATCACGGGTCCTGTCATGAAAAAGGGGAACATGACAAACAGGAAAAGCCCAATAGAACCGTATCTTTTAATCTTGGTCTTCTGCATCTGGGCGGTAAGTTCCGCCTGTCGGACAGCACTGTCAAAGAGCTTCGGCTGGATGATGTTTCGCA
>JAOZSO010000237.1:0-5623 GCA_029939655.1 Desulfobacterales bacterium | reverse complement strand
CCATATGGCCGGCGCTGATGTTAGGAGTCCTTGCGGCGAGTTCGCAAAGCGCCAGGGGATTATTCATTTCGTGGTCGCTGAACCCCGAAAGTTGAGCTGTAAGCTATAAGCGGTAAGCCTCAAGCTCGTTCACAGCATAGTGCTTACCGCTTATAGCATTTGTCAAAATACCGTTCCGGTTAAACCGTAAAGGGGATTCCATATTTTTTTAAAAAGGACATATCAAACGAAGCCTCGTCTTGTGCCCACCATGCGGGCGGATGAGGGCTTTACATTGATCGAACTGCTCACGGTCATTTCGATTCTCGGCATTCTCATGGCCTTGGCAATTCCCAATTTCAAGGGCTGGCAAACCAACCGCGAGTTACGGATCGCTACTACCGAATTGTACCACGCCCTGCAGCATGCCAGGCTCTATGCCATCAAGGAAAACAGGAAGGTTATCGTCTCTTTTGACCCGGATGGCGACCGGGAACTGGAGGGCGACTATATCTCCTTTGTGGACAACGGACTGGACAGGAAGACCTTCTGGACCCGGGAACCCGATGAAAGAATTGTTCAAAAGGGCCGCATCTCAGAGAATATCGAATTCCATGATATTTCCTTTGCCGGAGGCATACCACGCATGCGCTACGATCCCCTGGGACTTCCCAATGGATTCGGTGGCCACATCTATCTGACCAACAGTCAAAAACGATACCTGGGAATTCACGTCAACATTACCGGAAGCCCACGAATTGTGAAAAGCGAGGATGGGGTTAGAGGGAGTTGGGATTGAGAGCAGGGGTGGAGGGTGGAGGTTTTATGGGTTGGAGGGGTGGTGGGGTGGAGAGTCGGGGGGTTGGAGGGTTGGAAGGGTGGAGGGTCTAAAATTACCAAAATGATTCATGGGAGATAAAAAAGTGTTGAAAAGCTTCAGGGAGTTAAAAGTATGGAAGAAAGCTTATGATCTCTGTTTGGAAATCTTCCGAATAACAAAAAAATTCCCAAGGGAAGAAAGATATGTCCTTTCATATCAGATGAGAAAATCAGCATTATCCATCCCTTCCGATATGCGGAGGGATATGGCCGCAAAACCAGGGCGGATTATATCCGAATATTGTACATTGCATATGGTTCCGCGTGTGAACTGGATACTCAGATATCATTGTCTGGAGATTTGAACTATATCCAAGAAACCGAACTCGAAAATATCAAAAAAGAAATATCTGAAGTGGGAATCATGTTAAGGGCGCTCATACGGGCTCTAAAAAAAACCTCCCCTTAAATGCCCACGCCATTAGCCTTGCTAACCAACACCCTCCAACCCTCGTTAGCCTTTTAGCTGTTTAGACTGTAGCTGCTGATAGCGGATGGCTTTCAGCTACCCTCCAAACCTCCAACCCCCCAAACCTCTAACCCGCCAAACCCCCAAACCTCCAACCCTTCTCACCTCCAACCCTCAATCCCTAAAATAGGCCACTGCATTTCCAAACACCTTCACCCCCGGCGTCAGACCGGAAGGCAGAGCTTCCCCCTTTCTCTTCAAATTTTCCTTCAAGAACGGCCAATCAGGGTGATTGGTCCAGTGGTTGTAGGCTTCCGGATGAGGCATGAGTCCGAATATCCGGCCAGTGGGATCGCAGATGCCGGCAATGTCACCGATAGATCCATTGGGGTTGTAGGGAAATGCCTGGCCTGCAGGGCGCCCATCCCGTAGCGCATACTGAATGACCACCTGCTGATTATCCGTGATACGCTTCAGGGTTTCGGGATCGGTATAGAATTTGCCTTCACCGTGTCGGATTGGCAGTTCCAAATCTGTCAAACCTCGTGTGTAGACACAAGGGGATCCAGTATTGATGCGCATGTTCACCCATTGATCCCGGAAATTGCCGCAGTCATTGAATGTCACGGCCACAGTTCGCCCGGCATTTTCCGGTCGCCGGCCAGCAAGCTCGAATCCCGGGAGAAGCCCGAGATTGACCAGCGTCTGGAATCCATTGCAGATCCCCATAATTAGATTTCCCTTTTCGATAAAGTCGAAAAGATCCTTTCCGATGCTTGTCTTCATCCGCACGGCTTGAATCACACCCGCACCATGGTCGTCTCCCCAGCTGAATCCGCCGCCGAAAACCAGAATTTGAAAATCAGACAGGCTCACAGCACCGGCGATCAAGGCATTGATGTGCACCCGCCGTGCCGATGCACCGGCCAACTCAAAAGCGTAGGCTGTTTCGTTATCGCAATTCAATCCATATCCGGTCAGAACCAGTACATTCACTGCTTTCATATGAGAGCTCCAAATGATGCTTTCCAGGCTTTTTTGAGTTCGGAAACAGAGGTGGCAACCAGGGGTTTGCAATCCACACCCGCAATCTTTAGTTCAGGTGTTTTGGTAACACTCCCGATACAGACACAAGGCAGATCCTTGAAGATCGCCTCGAAGGAAGCTTTGTTATCCGGGTCCACCGTGATAATAAACCGCCCTGCTGATTCGGAGAAGAGCACTGTATCGTTACGACTACATCCTTGCGCAGGAACCGATTCCAGACATAGGTCCATTCCCAGGCTGCCACCCATGGCCACCATGGCCAGATGCACCCCCAGGCCGCCACGATAGACACCGTGGGCAGAGGCTACCAGTTCCTGTTCGATGGCATGCGCTACAGCACGGTAAAGCTTGAGAAACTCCTGGGGAATCACCTTGGGAATATTACAGCCGATATATTTCAGATGCTCATAATATTCCGATCCCCCCATTTCGTCACGGGTAACACCAGCCACATAGACGAGATCCCCGGGCACCTTGCTCTCCATGGTAACACACTTGTGCACGTTCCGGACGATGCCGGTGGCTGAAAACTGCAGCGTTTCCAGCGCCGAAACTTTGTGGGATTCACCGTAGCGCCCCTTCAGATGACCATCCACATACATGCTGTCCTTGCCGGAAAGGAGTGGTATCTCATATGCGAGGCACATGTCACGCAGGGCTCGGCAGGATCGAACCAGTTGGGCCGCCTTGAATTTGCCGTCCGGGTTTTTCCGGGGATCATACTGGATGCTGGGCCAGCAGAAATTGTCCACTCCGCCGATATGATCCAGCCCGGCACCCACAGCCACCAGACGGCGGACGGCCTCATCAATGGTGCAGGTGGTCATGTGAAAGGCATCGATGGCCGAATAGAACGGGAGAAGAGCCTGGGAAAAAGCCAGTCCCTTCTCGGATGGTAGTACCGGCCGGATAACACTTGCATCGCTGACCATATCCCTTTCAGCACCCACCAGGGGCTTGATTACGCTCGTTCCCTGAACTTCATGATCGTACTGCCGGGTTATCCATTCCTTTGAGGCAATGTTGGGACGGGACAGCAGGTCCAGCAGAAGCCGGTTGAAATCAACGGGTGTGCTCAGGACCGGTTCGAAGAGTCCACGCCGCTCCGGTGACGTCCATTCAGCATTGAACTCCCACTGGGGAAAGCCCGATTTCATGAGATCCATATCCACATAAGCACAGGTTTCCCCATCATAGGTAATATGGAGCTTGCCTGAATCGGTGTAAGTGCCGATAATGGTGCTCTCAACCGCATGCAAGGCCGACAGTTCGAGAAAACGATCGATATGCTCCGGCTGTACCGCCACTGTCATCCGCTCCTGTGATTCCGATATCCAGATCTCCCACTGGTCAAGCCCCTCATATTTCAAGGGAACTTTCTCAAGCTGGATTTCGCATCCATTGGAAAAACGGGCGGTTTCACCCACCGATGAAGAGAGCCCCCCACCGCCGTTGTCGGTAATAAACCGCATGAGACCTTCATCCCGGGCTTCCAGCAGGAAGTCGTGCATTTTTTTCTGGGTATAGGGATCGCCGATCTGCACGTGTCCGGCCGGTGTGTTTTCAGAAAATGTTTCAGATGCCGCAGTGACACCATGGATGCCATCCTTACCGACCCTTCCACCGCTCATGACCACGAAGTCACCCGGTTCGATATCTTTTTCATGGGAAGGCTTTCCCTGCACCAATGCCGGCATGATCCCCAATGCCGTTACAAAAACCAGGCATTTCCCGATATATCCCGGGTGAAACATGACCTGTCCGTAGGTCGTGGGGATACCACTTTTGTTACCTCCGTCCCGAACCCCCTCGATCACA
Organism: Desulfobacterales bacterium; assembly: GCA_029939655.1. Lineage (GTDB taxonomy): Bacteria > Desulfobacterota > Desulfobacteria > Desulfobacterales > B30-G6 > B30-G6. Next base: position 1,491 of record JAOZSO010000237.1, on the reverse strand, counting down.
CCGTCCAGGAGTCGCCGTGGATGGAGTCGGGGTTTGAGATCACCATCATAATTTCGAGGCCCTACACAAAACCCGTAGCTGCCCATTATCAGCTTCGACCCCATACCCGTCCCCATGGGATCCCTATAGATACCGACAATTCCCGTAATGGCCCCGCCGTAAGCTTCCATATTGGAGGGAGAATTATGCGTTTCTCCTGTAATGACATAATGGTGTTCATCATCAAACTTACCGGCACCGGCATTGTCCCAGAGCACCGATACAACCCAGGGTTTCTGTGCCTTGAGCGCAAGTGTCGGTGCTTCGATGCATGTCTTGAAAAGACTGTCGACTATCTCTGTCTCACCGGTCGAAAGGTCAGTGTACCGAAACAGGCCCTGGAACGTGTTGTGATTGCAGTGATCGCTGCGGGCCTGAGAAATGTATTCCAGCTCCAGGTCCGTGGGGCCGTGAAGCCCTTTTTCACTACGTTCTTTCTGAATTACCTCTTCAAGAAAATAGGCTCGAATGGTGGGAATATCATTGGGGTTGAGTGCCAGATTCCGTTCATCACTCAACCGCATAAGTGTTGCATCGCTGTCGATGGGGATGTCGGAAACCGTTGGGGTATGATTCAGAATGACTCTCGGTGTTATCATGCCGACACCTTTGGCAGGGTCCCAAACATCTTTTGAATATATTTTTCTTTGCTGGATAAGATCGTTTGCCAGGAGTTCCCCCGCAATTTTATCAGCCTCCTCCGGGCGCAGTCCCTTGCATTGAATGCAGTAACGCCTGGACGTATAGACCGCCTCGTTTTCACCAAGAGAAACACCCAGAACATCCCTGATGGCTTCAATGGCGGTACTCCCGGGATTGTCTCTGACACCTGGCCGGTATCCCACCCAGATAATCCAGTCGAACGCCATGGGCAGGGGATCATAGGATGAAATCTGCGTAACCGGATTGGTAAAGATGTCTGTCTGAATGGTTTTGAGCTGCTCTATCGACAGTTCCGCGTCGATGGTAAGGATGTGGACGACCCTTACCTCCTGAAGCCGTATACCAAAATAATCTTCGGCCTTTTTTCGAATCCCTTCACCTTCAGCGTCGGGCATCTCGGGTTTTAGCATAATTTCGAGTCTGCTGGGCATAGACAACCATCCTTAAATAAAATCACTGCACGATTTTATCGAACGCGACTTTGTCGCTTTTTTCAGGCCTCAGGTTCGTGACCTGTTTTTATTGGCATGCATAATCATGCCGAATCTACGTTGTGGTTTTATAAATCATTAAATTAGAATTCCCCGCTTCTTGATGCAGATCCCGATTCATCAGAGCTGCAGGGATAGGATTTTTTTCTTTTGCTCTAAAGCGACAACGTCGCGTCAAATAAAATCGTCTTACGATTTTATCTGGAATATCAAAAACAGAGACAAAATGAAATACCCAAAAGTAGGTTGGTGGTATCGCGGATGGATAATCCCTGTGCGAACGTGAAAAACTCGCTCC
>JAOZSO010000022.1:18655-19803 GCA_029939655.1 Desulfobacterales bacterium | reverse complement strand
TTTGAACCGGATCAGCTTCGGCTCATTGTCAACCGGGCAGCTGAAAAAACCCGCCTGGCAATGGCGGCGGAAAAACTTGCCCGGGAGCGCCAGCGAACCCTGCTGGATCTGGGAACAGAAAAAAGCCGTATCCGCACCATCATCGAGTCGCTGCCAAATGGTGTCCTGGTAACCAACACAAAGGGTCGGGTCGTTCTGATGAACCCGGCCTTCAAGCAGTTTCTGGGGTTCGATGCAGATTATCCAGTGGGCGAAAGCATTGCCAGATACTTCCCCGATGATGGTTTGTGCAAACTTGTCATGGAAATATCACAGGGTAGACATATCGACTTTGAAGACATCCCGGAATACGAATTCAACGTTTCTAAAGATCAGTATTTCATGGCCAAGGGGCGTCCTGTACTGGGCCGGAAAAAAGAATGTCTGGGTGCCGTGGTAACGGTGGTGGATATCACGGCACTGAAAACGATTGATCTGATGAAATCTGAATTTGTTGCCAAAGTATCCCATGAACTGCGGTCTCCCCTCTCCACCATCCACGAGCAACTTGCCGTAGTCCTGGGCGACATGATGGACATTGCGCCTGAAACCGACCAGAAAATCCTCGGTCGTGCCAAGGAAAAGACCCACAGCCTCATTTTCCTGATCGGTGATCTACTTGATCTCTCCAGAATCGAAGAAGGAATTATCTGCAAAGAACCCGTACCGGTTCAGATCGATGCCTTATTGAAAAACATCATTGATTTTCTCAAAGACAAGGCCAATGCCAAGAAGCAAAAGCTGACCCTGGAAATCATGGACAAACACCTTCCGGAGCTGCAGGCAGACCCGATAGCTCTAGAAAGTGTCTTTGGCAATCTCATTACCAATGCCATCAACTACACACCTGAAAAAGGCCATATTCGCGTTACGGCCGAGGTGGTCGGCATCAATATCAAGGTAAACATCATCGACAATGGGTTTGGGATTGAAGACAGACATCTTGGTCAAATCTTCGAGCGATTTTACCGCGTCAAAAATGATCAAACACGTTATATCACCGGAACCGGACTGGGGCTCCCTATAGTAAAGGAGCTGGTTCAGGCACTTGGCGGGTTTGTCGAGGCAGACAGTACCTTTGGAAAAGGGTCGACATTCACGGTGTTGCT